>NZ_JAHDJT010000034.1 GCF_023661085.1 Wolbachia pipientis | reverse complement strand
AGGAGAAAAAGACAATAAAACCCCGAGGTAGCTAGTTATTCCACTCTCTATTTTAAAATCCGGCGTTGGGTGATGTCTTAAACGACTTATAAGCGCGTTTCAGCTTGAAAACCCGAAGTTTTAAAAAGACATGCAGTGCACATAGTACGCCAAATACAAGTTCTCTTGTCATTTTAACCTGTACAGATTGGGAAGTTAAACAAATAGCTTCATTACTATGATAAGGATAACGGCAAAGGTTGTCAAGTAGTTTTTTTTGTTTCTAGTAGGCTCAAATTACAACAGCTATGCGCCAAGCACACAGGAAAGGAGCACTGATTAGATCGTTCCATAGCGGTCTAAGATCTTTCTCCAATCCAAGCTACTTGAATGGCTTCGAGTATTTTTTCGTTGCAACGTTTCTCATCATCGTCAAACCCTTCTAAACCCAAGACCTTTTTTTTTAGCTCAGTAAACCTGATATTAACTATATCTTCGCCTGGGAACTTTTCCTCTAAAGCTTCTGCGATGTCTTCTATATCAAGCCATTTCATATTTCTTGAACACTCTGCCAAACTAAATTGGTGCCCATGGAGAGACTTGAACTCCCAAGGTCGCAAAACCCACGGATTTTAAGTCCGCTGCGTCTACCGATTCCGCCACACGGGCTCTTTTTCTATTTTACCTAGAGTAGAACTCTACTACTAAATTAACTTCCATATCCGCCGAGTAAGGAACTTCAGAATATTGAGGCACTCTTAAAAACTTCACTGAATGCTCCTTACTGTTTGTTTCTAAATAGTCTGGAACCTTACGTTCTTGTTTTTCCGCAGCCTCTACTACTATAGGGATTTTTACTGCTCTCTCTCTTATTTTTACTATATCACCAGGTTTTACTCGATAGCTCGATATATTAACCACTTCATCATTAACTGTAACATGCTCATGAGATATGAGCTGTTTTGCTGAATAAATTGTTGGTACAAGGCCAGAGTGATACAAAACAGAACTTAACCTTGATTCTAAGATACCAATAAAATTATCGGCTGTGTAACCTTTTCTGTTGTAAGCATCTAAGAATATACGCCTGAGCTGCTTACTTGAAATTGCATAATAAAACTTAAATTTCTTATGTGCAGCGAATTGCTTACCAAAATCAGATAATCTTTTGAACCCAAGAATACCATGCTGACCTGGAGGATATTTCCTTTTGTTTACTGGATCTTTTGCTCTACCCCACAAATTTATACCAAGCCTACGGCTGATTCTATACTTTCTATTGATAACAGTTGTCATATAAAAACTCTCATAATCTAGCTCTAGATTATTAAGGATTTTAGCATTAAGTGTCAACTTGTTTTTGCTAGTTTAATTTCTTATACTTCACTTTTAAGTTTTTCTATTGACATATGAACCATCTACCTTTGGAATCTATGGCAAATGCTATCCGCTTTTTATCAATTGATGCGGTACAAAAAGCAAACTCTGGGCACCCAGGTATGCCACTTGGCATGGCAGATGTTGCAACTGTTTTATTTGCTAAATATCTAAATCACAACCCTGATGATTCTAAATGGCTCAACAGAGACCGTTTTGTTCTATCAAACGGCCATGGTTCAATGTTGTTATACTCAATATTATATCTGACAGGCTACATTAGTATAGATGAGTTGAAGAACTTCAGACAACTCACATCCAAAACTCCAGGTCATCCAGAATTTGGTTTGACTCCCGGCATAGAAGGAACAACAGGCCCGCTCGGGCAGGGGCTTGCCACTTCAGTTGGCATGGCACTTGCTGAATCGATCCTTGAAAAGCAGTTTGGAATTAATCATTACACTTACGTAGTGCTTGGAGATGGCTGTCTTATGGAAGGAATAAGCCATGAAGCAGCATCACTTGCTGGACATCTTAAACTGAATAAGTTGATAGCCCTTTTTGACGATAATGACATCTCTATAGATGGCGCTACTAGCCTCTCTTGTTCTGATGACGTGGAAAAGCGTTTTTCAGCTTATGGGTGGAATGTTAACAAAATTGATGGCCATGATTTTAACTCCATATCACTTGCAATAAAGCAAGCGCAAAAATCTGACAAGCCGTCGCTTATTTGCTGCAAAACCATCATCGGAAAATTTTCAAGCCGTGCCGGTACATCTTCTGCTCATAGTGGTGCTTTTACGGAGGAAGATATAAAAAAGATGAGAGAGAAATTAAATTGGAATCAGGAGCCATTTCATGTGCCAGAGAACGTGAAAAATGCCTGGATGAAAACAGTTGAGAGAGCAAAACAAAACTACGTGTCCTCGACCAGTAAAGAGTTGCAAAGAAGACTTGATAAGCGTTTACCAGGTAATATCGAGAGCGATTTGGCTAACCTAAAGAAACAAATACACGAGGCAATGCCAAACGAAGCTACTCGATCTTCTTTCGGCAGAGTAATGGAACTTTTAACTGAGTCTATGCCAGAATTAATCGGTGGGTCTGCTGACCTTACTGGGTCAAATTGCACTAAATACAAGCATATGGAGGTAATAAATAGCAATGATTATAGTGGTTCTTATATCCACTATGGAGTGAGAGAACACGCTATGGCAGCTTGTATGAACGGCATGGCTCTTCATGGCGGAATTCTTCCTTATGGTGGCACTTTTTTGGTGTTTTCTGATTATTGCCGCCCTGCTATACGTCTTTCAGCCTTGATGAAACAGCAAGTCATATATGTAATGACTCACGACTCAATTGGAGTAGGAGAAGATGGCCCAACTCATCAGCCGATAGAGCACTTAGCCTCTCTTCGTGCTATACCGAATTTGTACGTCTTTAGACCAGCCGATGCAATCGAAACTCTAGAGTGCATTAGTATCGCACTGGAAAAAAAAGAGTCACCAGTACTTTTTGCACTTTCAAGACAGAATGTAAATTACATGCGCAAATTCCACTTTGATGCCCACCAATTTGCCAACCTATCGAAGTTTGGTGCATATACCCTGTGCGAATATTTAGGAAAGCTAGAAGTGACGATATTTGCAACCGGATCTGAGGTTGAAATTGCAATTGAAGCAAGAAAAAAATTGCAGGAAAAAGGTATAGGCACAAGGGTTGTTTCTATGCCATGCTGGAGGCTTTTTGACGAGCAAAGTGATGAGTATAAAGCAGCAATATTAAATAATGACAGCATTAAAGTTGCAATTGAAGCTGGAAGCGAAATGGGCTGGTATAAATATATAGGCTCAAATGGTATATTTATCGGTATGAAAAGCTTTGGAGAATCAGCACCTTATAAAACACTTTATGAGCATTTTAATATCAGTGCTGATCATGTAGTAAAATGTGTGTACGAGAAATTGGTTTGCACTCAGTAGACCTTACATAACTATATGAAATTCCAGTATCTGAATGCCAGAAAAAAAGAACCGGTTTACTATATAATTACCCTCTTGAGTATTTTTCAGTACATTTGAGCAGGCAGTATATAAGAACCGCAATTGTAGAGCATGTTATTGTCAATAGCAAATTTGATAAAATACCGTAAGAAAAGAATTTTCCTACTATATATACTCCAATGGCTCCGAACATCATATTGCAGAATGAGAGAACTGCACTGCCAAGCCCTATACTTTTGACTGTTTCTAGCGCAGAAGTTACGTTGTTGCTTATTACGAGTGCAATACCTATATTGCTTGGAATCCAAACAGTTTGAAGGACAAACACGTTTAATTTGCCTATGGAGTAAAAATATACCAACAAACTCTCAGGTATTATTGGCAACATCAAACCTATTATTAACATCCGGCTAACCCCTATTTTTGGTACATATCTTCTGTTGATCAAAGTTCCAATTATGTAAAATATAACTATGATTGATATTAGGTAACCAAAATATTGTATTTCAACACCCATAGACTCAAATATGAAAGGGTAGTTAGCAATATACGCCCAAAGCCACATGAAAGTTAATCCATGGATAGCTGCAAACCCAAGGAAACGATGATTTCTAAATATCGATATATATTGTTTAGGAATACTGACCATTACACTAGCTATACTGGTTTCACTTTCAGTTATAGTAAGTGTTTCTTGTAACTTAAAGTAAATAAAAACGAGCATAACAATTGCCGCGAGTGATATAATAAAAAACAAAAATTTCCAACTGTACCCACTTGAAATTATATAACTGCCTACCACTGGAGCTATCCCAGGTGAAAGCGCTACTACCATATTTAACTTTGAAATTACTCTTGAGTATTCACTACCTGAGTACATATCCCTTATTGCCGCATACCCAACTACGCCTGCAACACCAGCCCCTATTCCTTGTATAAAGCGAATGAGTATTAAGAGCACAATATTGTCAGCTACGTAACATGCAATACTTGCCAAAGTAAAAATTGCCATACCGATCAGCATGATTGGACGCCTACCATAATGGTCAGATAGTGGACCATAAATTAATCCGGATATCGCAAGTCCAACTAAATTTAAGCTGATTGTAAGCTGCACCACATGGCCTTCTACTTCAAAATAATGGGCAATGCTCGGTAGTGCAACTGAATACAGGTCAGTTGCCATATCGGCAATTGCTACAGATAATATCATGATAAGAGAGATAATATTTTGTATTGCCACTTAATGGATTCGCTGAGCTATAAAAGTTTTATTATAATACATTTTCTTTACTGGTTACATTAATTTAACTACAGAAGTTTAAAACGGTTATGCAAGGGATCTATTAAAAGACCTGTAAAAATCTCATAAAATTATCGTATAGTGTAATGATTGATATAATAGATAGCATGGATAAATCACAATTAATTAAAGAGGTATTCGATTCCGTAGCAAATCGCTACGATGTTATGAATGATATAATGAGCCTTGGAATGCACAGGCTATGGAAGGATAAGGTGGTAAATAGTATGCATTTTACAAAAAACTCTAAGGTTTTAGATATCGCTGGAGGAACTGGAGATATAGCAATAAGAATAGCGAGAAAAGAACCAAGCGCTCAGGTCACAATATGCGATATAAATCAAAATATGCTGAGCAGAGGCCGCGATAAAGCTATAAATGCAAACCAGTTTAATTTTAATTGGGTGTGTGCAAATGCAGAAAGCTTACCGTTTGAAGATCTCGAATTTGATTACTGCACAATAGCCTTTGGCATTCGAAATGTTTCCAGCCGCAAGAAGGCTTTAAGTGAAGCATATAGGGTATTAAAACCAAATGGGAAATTTATCTGCCTGGAGTTTGCCCCTATGCACTATCAGAATGAAATATTCGCCAAATTTTATGACTTATATTCATTTAAAGTAATTCCCAAAATTGGCAGCATAGTTGCTAAAGATAGGAGTTCTTATGAATATTTAGTGAAAAGCATCAGAGAGTTTCCAACTCAGGCTGAGTTTAAAATTGAAATTGAAGAAGTAGGCTTTAAGAATGTTGAGTTTCATAATATGAGCTATGGAATAGTGGCATTACACATTGGAACAAAATGAACATCAAACTCTGGTATAGAACACTAGATTATTATCTCATTACTCCAGTAGTCCTTTTGCTGACTATAAGCTTCGTTCTTGTTCATTCGGCAAGTCCTGCTATCGCACAGCGCCTTTCTCTACCGCAAAATTATTTTATACAGCGCCACACAGTTTATATAGTCCTGTCACTGGTTACCCTAGTAACATTTTCTTTTCTCAATATAAAAACCATACTTAACCTCTCGTTTGTGGGTTTTACTCTGTTTATTATTCTAATGGTAGCTGTGGTAATACTTGGCATGGAAGCAAAAGGGGCGAAACGATGGTTATATGTTGTCAAAATTTCAATTCAGCCATCTGAGTTTGTAAGGCCATTTTTTTCTGTTGTTATAGCTGGTGTCTTGGCTAGCGGAATGAAGTTTAAAATTCACGTATCAATCATAATATTTCTGTTGATTTTTACATTGTTACTTTTACAGCCCGATTTCAGTATGTCCATGCTTTTGACATATTCTTTTACCGGCCAAATGTTTATTGCGTGTATACCACTTTTATACTTTGTATGTATAGTAGGAATAGTTACAACTGGAATTGCAACGGCTTACTTGTGTTTTCCGCATATAAAGCAAAGGGTTTACAATTTTCTCTTTTTTACACAGCGTGATAATTTCCAAGTCATAAAATCATTGGAAGCATTCAAAAAAGGCCAGTTAACCGGTGTTGGTCCTGGCGAAGGTAGCGTCAAAATCTTTCTTCCTGATAGTCATACAGATTTTGTATTTTCTGTCTTAGCAGAAGAATTTGGTTTGGTTATGTGTTTAGCCACATTGATGTTGTTTGGCATCATTTCCGCTCGTTTACTCTATGTTGCACATAGAGAAAGTGAATTATTCAATCTGCTGGTAATTCTCGGTATTTCGATTCAATTTATCGCACAATTTATAATAAACATAGGGGTAACGTTAAGCATTTTTCCCACCACTGGTATAACTTTGCCATTACTTAGCTATGGCGGCTCTTCCCTTTTATCTTCAAGCATTGCTCTTGGCATAATGCTGTCTTTTAGTAGAAACCAAGCTATTGCACTAAAATTTCGTAAGCGTATTGCGTTTAGAAATATATAGACTAGTGATCAGAACTGCCCAACCTGTATCGCTTACAATTGCATGAACACTGTGGTTTGAGCCTACCAGGATGGTGTCATGAAAACAACCCTTCGTTGTCATCCAGGTAGCCCCACTGGGATCTCATTGCACTTTATGATAGTGTCATTCCAGCACCCCATCTCCTACCATCCAAAAGGGTGTTGTGAAGGCACCCCCAGAAAATTTGGATATCTATTGGGAACAGTCAAGATTTTTCATTCATTCTTAGATATCTAGCAACTTTTCAAATCACCTTTTCTTACCTTTTACATTTGAATTTCTAAAAAATAGAAGAGTGTACATTTTGTAGCACTCTGCTTCTCTCTTTGAAAGTATTGATCCTTTTCTTACTATATTTAGTTTTCAGCGCATTTGGTCTTTTAAAGTTTTTTTTACTACTACGTTTTTTGAATTGCACGTTGGAGTCAAAATTTAACTCCCCTTTTTTGTCTACAAGTGCAGGTAACCTTCCCTTATCTTGAGGTGTAATGAAAGATAATGCGTATCCTTCAGCCCCAGCGCGTGCAGTCCTACCTATGCGATGAATGTAGTCAGCTTGCGATTGTGGTACATCATAATTGATAACGTGTTGTATGTGGGGAATATCAAGACCACGAGAGGCAACATCCGTTGCAACCATGATTTGATTGCGACCACGACGAAAAGAATTGATGACTCTTTCGCGTTTATGCTGTCTTAAGTCACCATGAATTACTAAAGTGCTATAGTTATCTTCGCGCAATTTGTTAGCCAGCTGATCTGCTCCTTGCTTTGTTTTGACAAAAATAATGATTGATCCTTCACGCTGACATAGTTGTGTAACAAGTTTGCCATACTTTTCTGATTCTGATGCATAAATAATTTCTTGCTTGATTTTCGTAGAAGTTGTAGTTTCATGCTCAACAGAAACACGTTCTGGCTGACTGAGATATTTCTCAGCAAGTTTAACTATATCACCAGGAAGAGTTGCAGAGAACATTAGAGTTTGCCGTATTTTTGGCAGATATTTCATAATCTCTTCAATTTGAATTCCAAAACCCATATCGAACATACGGTCTGTTTCATCAAGCACAAGAGTGTTGATATTGTGAGTAATCAAAGTTTTACGTGCAATATGGTCTATAATACGACCAGGAGTACCTATTACAATTCGCGGCTTTTTCCGAAGCTGATTTAGCTGCTTGAAGATAGGCTCACCACCAATTAGTAAGGCAATCTTTAACACGGAATTTTGAAATAAGAGTTTTCTTACCTCATTCGTTACCTGCTGCGCTAACTCTCGGGTTGGTACTATAACTAAGGCTGAACCGGCATTAGACTTATCTAATAACTTAGCAACCAACGGAATAGCAAACGCCAAAGTTTTTCCAGTTCCTGTTTGAGCAGATCCGAGAATATCTTTACCTCGTAGAGCTAAAGGAATCGCCTGTGTTTGAATCGGAGTTGGAACAGAAAGATTGTGTTTGTCTAGAGCTCGCCTAAGCAAAACTGGAAGATTCATCTCCTGAAAGCTGCTCACAAAAACTTTCACCATCAAAATACGATTAGTTTTCTAGCAATTTTAAATTTATTGCAGATTTTTTCTCTTCTCCATTTCTACCTCGCTCCTCTTTGAGCTCATAGCTTACTCTTTCTCCTTTTATTCCCTTCTCCTTATTTTCTCCTCTAAGTGAATCAGGTCTTATTCCTGAACGCTCTAACGTACTGATATGTATGAAAACATCACTTCCTTTAGCCTCTGGCTTAATAAAACCATAACCCTTTTCGGCATTAAACCACTTTATATTACCAAATTCCATTTGAACAACTCCTAAAACTATTAACTAACCTTACTAATGTGATGAAAAACTTTGAAATTATAATTGGGAATGCCCGAAGCTTAGCTATTGAAACTAAACTTCTATACTCCATAGTCTATCCTAACATTACACAGTCATAGTACACAATTATTGTACCTGATGCAACTAAATTTTCTAATTGCTGAGCGAGCCTGCAACTGTCATTTCACTAATTTTAATCATTGGTGAATTAAATTGCCCACAAAAAGTTAAATCGTTTGCAACAACTAAGTTGCTAAACATGTCTTTTAAATTGCTAGCAACAGTAATCTCATGTATTGGATACGTTATTTTTCCATTTTCTATAAAAAATCCTGATGCGCCTTGACTATAATCACCATTGATCAGATTAACACCAAAACCAAGTAAATCAGTTATGTATATTCCCTCTTTCACTTCCTCAATCAGTTCCTCAAACGATATATTGCTATTTTCAATATAAAGGTTACTAGCTGTGGGAGCAATTGCGGCATTACCTGCACGAGTTGCATTTCCTGTTGTTTCCAAGTTTAATTTTTTAGCCGAATATAGGTCTAAAATCCAATTTTGTAGTACTCCGTTCTTTACAAGTATATTTTTCCTGCTGGTTATTCCTTCTCCATCAAATGGCCTTGATTCTATACCCCTTGGCAATAATGGGTCATCAATAATGTTAATTCTATCGTTGAAAATCTGAGTATTCAAATTATCTCTCAAGAAAGAGCTGTTACTTACAATATTACTGCCATTTATAGCGGAAGCGAAACTTTTCACTAACTCTTTTGCTGCTCTTTTTTCAAAAATAACCGGAAATTTACCAGTTTTGATTGTGCGCGAATTTAATTGATCAATTGCCCTTTTTGCTGCCTCTTTTCCTATTAATTCTGGTGACTTTAAATCGCCGAAATTGCACGCTACATCGTAGTCATAACCAACCTTCATTTCACTTTCTTCTCCAGCAACAACGGAAACCCGATTAACAAAGATTGATTTGCTAAATGAACCAATAAAACCAGAAACGGTAGATAATGCTGTGTTTACTAAGGTATGTGAAGAAGAGGCCCCCTCGGAGTTAATGATATTTTTATATGCAAGAGCTGAATTTTCTGTAGCTTCAGCAATCCCTTTTAAATTATCAATAGTTATAACATTATTGTCTAAGACACCTAAGTCTGTAGAAGAGATATAATTATCTCCACCTATGGCAAAATTCATGTAAGGATCTTCTGGTGCGTTCTTTGCCATTTCTACTACTTGATTGACCGTATCACCAAGGTTGTTTAAATCGTTTGTAGAAATATACGCAGCTTTGGTCTTGCCTGCTATAGCTCTAATTCCTATCGTGCAATTTTTAGATTGTGATATTTGTTCAATTTTTGATAGCCGTTGAGAAACCGAGATTTTGTTGGTTTCATATATTGTAACTTCTGCATCTTGGCTCTGCTTTTTTATCAGTTTGATGATATCTGATGCAATATTTAGTATATTCATTTCTTACCCCTTAGGTTTCTATAAAGATTCTGCACCACCTATGACTTCGATCAAGTCAGTTGTAATTGCTGCTTGACGAGAACGATTATAAAGCAGTGCTAGCTTATCCAGCATCTCTTTAGTGTTTCTATTTGCTGATTCCATTGCAACCATTCTAGCACTATTCTCGCTTGCTGTGCTCTCAAGTAAAGCAGAGTAAAGGGCAGCTGTAACGTAACTTTGAATCAAAGATCGTAAAATAAATTCAGTATTTTGTGGCTCATATTCATAGCTGTAATCTGCTGTTGAATCAGCCAGAGAGTTATCAATCAAGGATGAATCTTTACTCCATGGTTTTATTGTTTCCAACGTTGGTTTTTGTGTGAAAGTATTATAAAATTTGTTATAGAAAACCTCAATTTTATTGTACTGATTGAGATCCATACTATCAATCAAAGATTCTATATACCTTAGCGTAATTCCCTTGCTGTTTTCAATTTTTAAAATACTTTTAGAATCAAACCTATTTTTACCTATATCAAAAGCTTTTTTACCCCAAAATACAATATCTACCCTTCTGCCATTTGTGATTAACTTATTTACATGCTCTTGACTAAATTTGACAATGGAAGAATTAAAGTTGCCGCACAAGCCGCGATCAGATGCAATAATAAATACTAGGTAAGGATCATCATCACTAGTGTTTAAAACTTTTGCCAATAATTCTTGATTAACCGCTAACACTAATGAAGAAACAATGCTATGCAGCTTAGATATATACAATTTTGAACTTGATAGCTTTTTTTGGCTCTGCAATAACTTCGCTGCAGAAACCATTTGCATTATTTTTGTAGTTTTCTGTACAGACCTAATATTCTTGATTCTTAAGGACAATTCCTTTAAGCTCTTCATTCTATATACAACTCTGATTTATTAAAATATACAACTGTTCATGTCAAAAAACAAGTTCTTTTGATACGAAGAAGATACAATACCAACTTTTATTATTGGGGGAGGTAAATAAAATATATCATAAATTCACTCAAACCTGCCAACTGTGGGCAAAAGAAGCACTTAAAGAGTTCTTCCTTGTTCCATCTAATGCCTAAGCTTAAAACATTAGATACTTTTGACAAGATACAAGACAACAGTAGAGAAAAGCCACTCAATAGAAACAAAAAAACTACTTGACAACCTTCGCCGTTATCCTTATCATAGTATTGAAGCTATTTGTTTAACTTCCCAATCTGTACAGGTTAAAA
>NZ_JAHDJT010000033.1 GCF_023661085.1 Wolbachia pipientis | reverse complement strand
CAACTGGTTGAAATATAGTAACTTTTATTAGTGCTACTCATAGCTGCAAAGTTAAAATTAGCTATACCTCAAAACCCCTCCGGCATTTTCACGTACCAAGTTAACTATAGCACTTGATTCTTTTTGGATTTCCTCTTCGGTTAAAGTGTGAGTTGGAGAGCAGAAGGTAACTGACAACGCTATAGACATCTTATTCGGTTCCATATTATTTCCATGGTATACATCAAACACTAAAACCTCCGTGATGAGCTCTGAACTTTTTTTCACTATATTGATTATATTACCTGCTGCTACATCTTTATTTACAATAAACGCAAAGTCGCGCTTTACACTTTGATATTTATAATCGGTAAACTTTTTTCTACTTACAGGTAAATTTCTGATATCTTCTAATATCAACTCAAAGCCTACAACTTTTTGCTTGATATCAAAAAAATCCAGTATGCTTGGATGTAGTTCCCCAAAATGACCAACTATTTTACTTCTAAAAGATAAGATGCCTGACTTTCCTGGGTGGTAATATTCTTTTTCTGCTCTCTCTATCGTTAAATTATCACAATTGACATTAAAGAATTCCAAAGCCGTTATAAGGTCAGCCTTTGCGTCAAAAATATCTATTTTCCTATCAGTGTTATAATGGTTTCTTGGTAAATTACTTCCTGACCTAATTCCACTTAGAACATACTTAGGCTGATTGATACTATCGTACACTGGTCCGATTTCAAAAACTGCAAGGTCAGGCGTTCCATGGGCAATATTATCTGCAGTGATTTGCAATAAATTGGGTATGACACTTGGTCTCATTATGTTGAGGTTGTTATTGAATGGATTATCGATAATAAACAACTTGTCCGAATAACCAAACTTTTCAGCTGTAGATTCACTCATAAATGACCAAGTGAACACTTCATGAAATCCTCTACTTGTCATTAAAATGCGTAAACCATCGTGCGTATTGGTTTCTGCCTCAATATCTCCTGTTAGTGGCTCTTCCTTTATTTTATCATAGCCATATATTCTCACTACCTCTTCAACTAGATCAGCCAATATGGTTACGTCTGGTCTCCAGCTTGGCACTTGTACACTCCAATTATTTTCAGTTTTTTTATCAATGCTGAACCCTAGTTTTGTTAAAATATCGAATGTCTCGTCAGGCGATACAGATACACTTCCAAACTTGTTTATATCTTGATAATCAAAGTTCACTTTGGTGTCAGCTTTATCCAAACTGCCAGCAGACACCACACTTGAGGCTTCTCCACCACATAACTCTAAGATCATCTGAGTCGCAAGACTTAGTCCATCAAGGGTAAATTCAGGGTCGACTGAACGTGCAAATCTGTAACTTGAATCTGTGGAGATGCCGAGCTGCCTTGAAGATTTGGTAATAGAGATAGGGTCAAACCAAGCAGACTCTAAAAAGATATCAGTAGTTTCAAGCGTACACTCGCTACACTGGCCACCTATAATTCCAGCAATTGCATGAATATTTTTATTATCAGAAATAACGCTTATGTCTTTGTTTAATAAGTATTCTTTATCGTTTAAACCAATAAATTTTTCTCCGCTATTTGCTTTGCGTACTACGAGCTCTCCTTCTATCTTTTTTGCATCATATGCGTGCATTGGGCGGCCAAAAGATATCATAATATAATTAGTAACATCAACTATTGCAGAAATGCAGCGCGTTCCTATCGATTGCAGCCTATCTTTTAGCCATTTGGGGCTCTCTTTATTTTTTACATTGGCAATGTATACTCCACTAATAAAACTTTCTCTGTCAGTAACTTTGACATCAATTGGTGAACTTATAGGGCAGGTGAGTTGTGGAATGTTTAAAGCCTTCAATGTTCCAATTCCAGTTGCTGCCAAATCGCGGGCTATTCCGTAAACGCCTAGGCAGTCTCCACGGTTTGGAGTAACGTTTATATCAATTACAGGATCGCAATTGAAAAATTTATCTCCTACTTTATAATCATCAGAAAGCTCAATTATTCCTTCACTTTCTTCTTGCATCAGCGCGAGTTCAGAAGCAGAGCAGAGCATCCCTTCACTTAGCACTCCTCGTATTTTTGTGGGCTTAATTGTAAAGTCACTTTCTGGTAACGTGCTACCAAAAGACGCAAGTACAGTTTTCATGTCTCCTCTGACGTTGCTTGCCCAGCAAACTATCTGCAGGACTTTACTTCCATCGTCTACTTTACATAACTTTAATTTATCAGCATTTGGGTGAGGCATAACTTCTAATACTTTTGCAACAACAAACCCGGCCAATTTGGCATTATCGATTACATCTTCTACTTCCAACCCTATGTGGGTTAACTTATTGATAATTTCTTCTAAACTAGCATTGGTTTCTAAGTGCTCTAGCAACCAAGATAATGTGAATTTCATCGATCTAAAGAGAAACAAAAAAGCTATTGTAATATAAAATGTAGTGCTTTTAAAGTTTGTTGTAGTGGAATACTTCTACACCACAAACCATGATGTAGAAACTATTGTAATTTTATATATCCTTGCGTAGCGAATTTATCTTTCTCATGTCACCTTTGAAATCCACCTCCATGCAGAGCTTAGTGTTCATATTATGGTCATCTATATGGAAGTTATAAATGTAAGTATCAGTAGTGAAGTTTCCTATTGTATGATGACTTTCATCTAGTATTTCGCTTTCCATGTGGTAACGGCCAGTGCCTTCGTTAAAGGAACAATCTGTCAATTTGATGTACCCGTTGCCTAATTCCTGTTCTAGGCTTAAATGTTGATACAACCTATTTCATTCATGATATACTTCGCTAAAAGATTAAACTATAATTAAGACAACATGTTAAGTCAAGTTGTTTAACAACTCTAACTATGGATTAGGAAATTAGTTTAGGTGATTTTGTATGTAAACCTTTTAATTCCTGTTCTTTATCCTCTATAATTAGACTTTTTGAATGAAGAGATGAAAATTCGTGTAGGAATTAACGGTCTTGGCAGAATAGGCAGAAGCGTATTACGTGCTATTTTCGAAATAGAAAAATATAATAAGCAGATAGAAGTTGTGGCAGTGAACGGGTCACTCAGTGCTGAGCAGCATGCACATTTGGTTAAGTATGATTCTGTTCATGGCAAATTCAGTGGTGATGTTGATTTTGACGAGTCTGAAAATTGGATTTCTATAAATGGCAGAAAATTTTCTCTATATAGAGAACGGAGCCCTGAAAATATTCCTTGGAATGTTGATGTAGTGCTTGAATGCACAGGTGCATTTAACAGGTATGTGGAAGCAACAAGGCATAATGCGACAAAAATAATTGTCTCTGCTCCAGTTTCAGATGCCGATGTAACTATAGTTTATGGTGTGAATAACGATATGCTCAAAAAAGAGCATAAAGTGATATCAGCTGGCTCTTGTACTACAAATTGTCTGGCTCCGGTTGTGCAGGTTCTACACTCCAATTTAGGTATAAAAAGCGGCTTTATGACTACTATACATGCCTATACGAATGATCAAAATATTCTCGACGGTAATCACAGGGACTTACGTAGGGCAAGGGCTTGTGGTTTATCTATGATACCAACAACAACTGGAGCAGCAAAAACAATTGGCTCTGTCATTCCTAAGTTAAAAGGAAAGCTAGATGGCACTGCCATCAGAGTTCCGGTTAGCAATGTTTCTCTGGTTGATTTTAAATTTACAACCGATAAGAAAGCAACAGTCGAGGAAATAAATGAAATATTTGAGAATTCAACAAACGATGTGCTTTCTGTATGCAAGGAACCTTTAGTTTCAACAGACTTTGTGCATAACCCTCATAGTGCGATCGTAGATCTAGCCGGTACATACGTCACAGGTGATGTTTGTAGAGTTGCAGCGTGGTACGATAATGAATGGGCCTTTTCGCTGAGAATGTTAGACATAGCATTATTGTGCTATAATAGAGTATGAATAAGAACCCAAACAAATATGCTTCGTTTTATGAGCACTTTGCAGAACTCAGGAGAAGGGTTATTTTTTGCTTTCTATTTTTTTGCATTGCTTTTGGTTTTTGCTACTACTTTAAAGAAAGCATATACCGTTTTTTACTTGCACCTTTAATAGAAGTTACAAAAGATAGCGATGATTTTTCTCTAATCTATACAGACTTAACAGAGGCGTTTTTTGTGTATCTCCGAGTTGCGTTAATGAGCGCGCTTTTGTTTTCTTTTCCCGTGTTTGCATGGCAATTCTATATGTTTTTAGCACCTGGCTTATATAAAAGCGAAAGAGCAGTGCTGTTGCCATACTTGATTGCAACGCCAGTTTTGTTTATAACGGGAGCTGCGGTAGTTTATTACTACATATTCCCTTTAGCCTGGAAGTTTTTTATTGCTTTTGAACATAGCGGCAAATCTTTCGGTATACCAATAGAATTTATGCCATCAGTCAGTGAATATTTAGACCTAGTTCTCCAATTCATGTTTGCGTTTGGTACTGCATTTCAAATTCCAGTCATACTCACGTTAATGGTCAGGGTTGGGCTGCTTACCGCGCAAAGCTTGTCGAACAAGCGCAGAATCGCGATAGTGGTAATTTTTATTATTGCTGCAATCTTAACTCCACCTGATGTATTGAGCCAAGTAGGACTTGCTGTACCAATGTTGATTCTATACGAATTGTCCATTTTAGTTTGCAGATATATTGAAAAGAAGAAAACAAAGAATGATGCTTAACGTTTGCATAACTATATAGCTTTTAACAGCGTGTTGGACTTGACAAAAACAAAAAAACTGCTTGACAAATTCTGCCAACCCCATTATTACAACAGTAAGGGTATTTCTAACTCAAAACTTGTTTTTGATCTGCAGGCTCAATGACAAAATTCAGTAAAAAACTCAGGGTATTTTTTGGCGGATTGTATCAAATTATAGCGGCTGCATGTCTTTTTCATTTTTTCTACATTCAGCCAAATCGCGCTTGAACTAAGCGTCAGTAAATTATTATAGCGCCAATTTAAAGTATTATAGAGTCAAAACTCGCCACTCGGGATTTCTTTGCCTTTTTTTCGCTTGGTAAATTTCTTAAATATTTATTACTAAAGTAGTATCCTGGATTCCAGTGTCAGCTACTTGGATGACAAGAAGAGGGGCGACTTGGATGAAACCCGCAAATTATCTGCTAATTGCAATGTTCGTACAGCTGTGCACGTGACACTGAAATCCAGTATAGCATACCGATAAAATGCAGATAATACTATATTTATGAATTTGATAGCTCTTTCAAAGCAACTCTGATTTCTTCAATTAATGCTTCGGTTAGTCTGAGATCAAATCTTCATATTGCTTGCTAAGCTTGTATTTTCTTCCTCTGTTGGAAAAGTCTACAACTTCAATAAATCCCATTTCTACCCACTTTTTACAAAGTTGCGCACTGGTACGAGGTTTAAAATTAAATAATTTGCCTATTTGACTAGCTGTGATAGTGGAAAATTCTCCGAAGAGCTCAAGAGCCCTACGCTGTTTAGGGTCAAGCTTACGTATAAGATCAGCCTGATCAGTTCTGTGCCCTTCTTCATTTATACGCTGCAACACGTTCTCAAATGAATTTGCCATTCCTTCTACAAAATAATCCACCCATTTGGTAATATCTGCTTCAGCTCGTCCCATATAGTAGTTATGCGATGGACCTATACTGATTGCTTCGTAATACGCCCCAAGATTTTTAGCGTAATATTCTTCCAATGAGTAAAGTCCCTTTAGGTCATATCCACCAAGGTGTAAAATTAATGTAGTCAGCAATCTCGCAGTACGACCATTACCATCATAGTAAGGGTGAATTGTTACAAATTGATAATGCACGATACCTGCAATAATTGGGCAAGGCGCTTGTTCACTGTCACGAATCCAATCTACCATACTGCCCATGAGCTTTGGCACATCCTTTGCTTCAGGTGGCATATAAATTATTGCACGTGTGCGACTGTCACGAATAACGTTTTGACCATCTCGATAAGGGGTTGGTTTTACCTGAGATTTTCCACCTGCCATTACTAGGGCATGTAGTGTTTGAATAGTTTTCTCAGTAATAGGTATTCCCCTTGCTGCCCATTGTTCAATTTGGGTTAAAGCTGCATAATATCCTTTAACCTCATTTTCATCTCTCTCGTACTTTGGGAAGTGACCTTTATGTTTTAAAATCTCTTCAATCTGCTTAGGCTCAAGTCGGTTTCCTTCAATCATAGTGGAATAGTGTGTGGTATAGAGCCGTGCAGTTTCACGAAGAGACGAGAGCATTGATACAGTGATTGGCAAATGCAACACTTTTTCTTTTGCTGCTTCGATTCTCATAAGACAGCTAGCAATCTTGGAGGTAATTGCATAGTTTGGTGCAAACTTTATCGGCATAATATCTGCATTACATTATCCTTATAGTATGCTGATAAAATGCAGATAATGCAACTCTAGCGATCACAGACTTGAATTCTATAATATTTCGTGTCACATTGCTTAGGGATACTGCACCTAAGAAATTTTAATAGCTACACACATGTTAATCAGAATAGGTACCAGAGGAAGCAGCCTTGCGATTGCTCAAGCCTTAGAGGCAAAACAAAAGTTGCTGGACTCTTTTCCTGGCTTATCTGCTGAGATCATTGAAATAAAAACTTCTGGTGACAAATATGCAAATGCAAACCTCGCTGAAATAGGAGGCAAAGGACTGTTCCTCAAAGAAATTGAGACTGAACTACTTGAGAATAATATAGACATGGCAGTTCATTCGCTGAAAGATGTCCCTGCATTTTTTTCGAAAGATTTAGTAATTCCTTGTGTTTTAGAGAGGTTAAGTCCATGTGACACATTTATTTCTAATAAATATGACAGCCTTGAGTCTTTGCCGCAGCGAGCATTGATTGCAACTTCCTCAATAAGAAGAAAAGTTCAGCTACTAAATTTCAGACCAGATATAAATATAGTGCCACTTCGCGGAAACGTGACAACTAGATTGCAAAATCATAGTTTTGATGGAATAATTCTAGCTGAAGCAGGTCTCATAAGGTTAAAGAAACATCACTTAATTACAGAGGTATTACCACCAAAAATCATGTTAAGTGCAGTAGGGCAGGGGGCAATTTGCATTCAATGTCGAAAAAATGATGTAAGAATTATCGATCTTTTAGAGAAAATTAATAATAATATGTCTTTTATAAGGGCAAAATCGGAACGTAGCTTCATGAAGACAGTAAATGGTTCATGCTTTACACCACTTGCAGCTTTGGCAGAATATGTGAGTGAGAATATGCTACATCTTCGTTGTATGTTAGCAGACGAAAAAAACATATACTTTACTGAGCGCACTTCATTTGCAGAAGATGCAGAAAAAATGGGTATGGATGCAGGATTAGAGTTGAAATCAAAATGCTTATAAGCTTGCCTAAAGTACGTGGAATCTATCGCTATAATGTTTCGATGTCTAAAATGACGTGGTTGAATGTCGGTGGACAAGCTGATGTGTTGTTTAAACCACGTGATATTAAAGATTTAACATGCTTGATTAAAGATAACGAATTGCCAATTAACGTTATCGGTGCAACATCTAACATAATAGTGCGAGATAGTGGTATTCGAGGCATAACAGTGAAATTGGGTAAGGAGTTTGCGTATATTAAATGTAAAGGTAGCAATTCCATCGTTGCAGGTGGCGCTGCGCTACTTAGCAATCTCGCTTACTTTGCCGGGGAACAACAAATTAGTGGACTTGAGTTTTTGGTTGGAATTCCAGGTACAGTTGGCGGTGGACTAGAAATGAATGCAGGTGCGTATGATAGTGATATCGCAAGTGTTGTGCAATCCATAAAGGCAGTGAACTTAGAGGATGGAAATCTATATGAATTCTCCAGCGACGAGATGGGTTATTTTTACCGTGGGCATAATTTAAGAGGACGGTGGATTTTTGTTGAAGCTGAATTTAAAGGGGTAAGTTCAGAGCACGAGATTATATTGCGTAGGCTAAAGGAAATTATCGATAAAAAAAACAAAAGCCAACCAATAAGAGGAAAAACTGCTGGTTGCATATTCAAAAATCCAAAAGACTACCAAGCATGGGAATTGATTGACAAATCCGGCTGTCGAGGGTTAGATAACGGTGGAGCTAAAATTTCTAAGAAACATTGTAATTTTCTGCTCAATTACAATAATGCAACTGCATCTGACTTGGAAAACCTTGGCAACAGGGTAAGAGATGCAGTGAGAGATAAGTTTAACGTTGAACTTGAGTGGGAAATAAGGGTTTTAGGTAGCTATTAGGCGGTTTTTACAGCTGCTATATTTCCCAGTTGTTCAATACTATCTATCTTAATTTTCAAAGTGTTCTTTATAAATTTATTAGCTTGGTCTTTGCTCATAAAAACTGTACGTTTGTTGGGCATTAATTTCTTTATAGTGTCTCTATCTTCTTCGTTATCTGTATATTTTAGAAGCATATTAATAAAAAGAAAACAGGAATTAGATAAGCGAGAAAGACGCATATAAAAAATATAAATCTTGCCTGTGTTATGAAATCACCATTCATTATAAAGTTAGTAAAGATTCTGGTTTACTTAAAGTCCGTTAATTGTTATTTTTTAAAAGACAGTATTTACTATAGCGCCATATGCTTAGGATTTTTTCTGAAGTTTTATTTATATTAGTGTTTTTGGGTTTTAGTCTTTTTGTTTCACATAATACTGAAGCTAAATCTAAGGTGAAACTTAGTAAGAAATATGTACCACAAGGTAATCCTGGCGGTACAAACTTTCATGAAGATGAGGATTTTGCTGAGTCATATAGACTATATGAAAAGCGCAGGGAACTCCTAAAGAAAAAAAAGTTGCAAGGCCGAGCTAATGCTAACATAGACAAAGAAAGCCTAGCCAAGAAATTAAAAGAAAAAAAAATTGCTCTCCTTAATAATAAACCAAGTGACATGGAAGCTTGTATAGTCGACGATGGAGAGGATGCTATGGTAAATCAGCATGGCATCAACATCGCACGCCTGAAAGGAGCTGTATTCATAGATCAAGCTCAATATGAAGGTGAGCAACTTGAAAGCAAACGACAGGAAGAAAAAAAGGCTACTACAACACGAGAGAAAAAAATTTCCCCTATAAATGTTACTATAAAAGACACTCCATCAAAAAAAACATGCTCGCGTGATTCCATTGCCGATCTAAATAACGTAACGCAACATAGCTTGAACGGTTCGGATTCATTTGGAAATGTAGCTGATACAGCAAAATAGGTTAGTCATTAATGACATGTTGAATGAGGATTTGGTAGATTATAACTTGAGTGATGAATCCACCTCTCGACATAAGACTCATACTGTAAAAGTTGGACAAGTGAAAATAGGTGGAAATAATCCTATAGTTGTTCAATCCATGGCACTTGGTGTACACATAGATCCTAACGACATAAAAAGCAGTGCTAAGCAATATGCAAAAGAAGTAATAGAACTAGCGCGTGCGGGTTCGGAGTTGGTAAGAATTGCTTTGAATTCAGAGGAAGTAGCAAAAGCAATACCTTATATAGTAGAAGAGGTAAATAAAGGAGGTTTCGATAGTAAGATACTGGTAGGTTGTGGGCAATATGAGCTGGACAGACTAGTTCAGGATTATCCAGACAACATCAGGATGCTGGGTAAAATTAGGATAAATCCAGGCAATATAGGCTTTGGCGACAAACGTGACGAAAAATTTGAAAGGGTTATAGAGTATACAATAAAGCACGACATTCCGATTAGAATTGGAGTAAATTGGGGCAGCCTTGATAAGTACCTTTTACAAAAATTAATGGATGAGAACTCCTTGTCTAGTAATCCAAAACCTTCTGATGTTATATTGCGCAAGGCACTTGTAATGTCGGCTCTGAGCAGTGTACAGAAAGCTGAAGAAGTTGGCCTCAGCGCGGATAAAATAATCATTTCGTGTAAGGTTAGTAAAGTGCAAGATTTAATCTCAGTTTACACAGCGCTTACAAAATCTTCCAATTATGCTTTGCACTTGGGCTTAACTGAAGCTGGCATGGGCAACAAAGGCGTGATAAATACTACGGCAGGGCTTACTTACTTATTACAAAATGGTATTGGAGACACGATACGTGCTTCTTTAACTCAACGCCCTGGCGAGTCGAGAATTAGTGAGGTAATAGCATGTCAAGAAATATTGCAGTCTATAGGTTTACGCTACTTTAACCCTCAAGTCAGCTCATGTCCCGGGTGTGGACGCACAAATAGCGATCGTTTTCGGGTATTAACTGAAGAAGTAAATGATTACATAAAAATTCGCATGCCGACCTGGAAGAAACAAAATCCAGGTGTGGAGCACATGAGTATTGCTGTTATGGGATGCATCGTAAATGGCCCTGGAGAGAGTAAACACGCAAATTTGGGAATCAGCTTACCAGGATATGGAGAAAAGTCCGTTTCAGCAGTTTATAAAGACGGCAAATACTTTAAAACTTTACAAGACAATAACATCTTTGGAGAATTTAAGACAATTATTGATAACTATGTGAAGGAGCATTTTACATAATCATCCAAGGGCGTCATGCCAGTGCCTCCTTCTCTTGTTATTCTAGCATCCCTTTTATCACCTTTGATTGTAGGGGGAATAATTGGTTCTACGCGCCCACTAATTGCATATGTTGGTATTGGTGTTTTATTGCTTATGGATAAGATTCCTTTCGACAAAACATATTGTAATACATACGATCAAAATAGCTTTAGTAAACTGGTTATACCTCTTATAACCCGAACTATGGATTAGAAATTGGGTATAATATCAAAAAAAAGAATAGAAAATCAGCAAGTTATACGATCACTAATCCATGCATAACAGAAAGTTTGCTAATACCAATTGCTGGTCGAAAAGTGTTGAATATCAGTAACTTACAAATATCCGAAGTAAAAATGATTTTATGCTATTAAAATTAGTGTAGAAAAACTCAGAATTTCAGGAGCTTACATCAGGCTAATCCATAGTTCGGGTTTATAGCACATGTTGGTATTTCTTTTGGAATCGGAGCAGGCTTAGTTGCCCTTAGCCTTAAATCTTCCCTGGCTATAGCTGTCTTAGCTCCAATAGCATGCAAAGCTATCATGTTACTTTTTAGTGCGATAACTGAACCATACGCGTCAAGTTAAGGAAAGAAGATGTGAAAGAGAACAGAATAATAAGG
>NZ_JAHDJT010000032.1 GCF_023661085.1 Wolbachia pipientis | reverse complement strand
AAAATTTGTTGAGGTTATTTGATAGGTAAGTTATTTTATTCATCGTTAGTTCTCTCACTAAAAACATATCTGAGACAACTTATACCTTATTATTCTATTCTCTTTCACATCTTCTTTCCTTAACTTGACGCGTATGGTATTTATAACTCTCAAGTCCTCAGTTCTTCAAACACTTCGCTTGCTCTGTCCAGTACAGAATCAGGAAAGCCGGCGAGTTTTGCTACATGTATTCCATATGACTCATCTGCAACGCCCTCAACTACTTTATGGAGAAAGATTACCTCTCCGTTCCATTCTTTTATTTTCACACAGAAGCATTTTACGTTCTTCAAGTCTTTGCTTACTTTAGTTAGCTCATGATAATGAGTTGCAAAAATGGCACGGCACTTGTTTACATTGTGGATATGTTCAATCACTGCCTGAGCAATAGATAAGCCGTCATATACCCCTGTACCTCTGCCAATTTCATCAAGTATCACCAAGGAACGATCTGTTGCCTGATTAACTATGGTCGCTGTTTCAATCATCTCTACCATGAAGGTAGAATAACCAGCTGTTATATTATCTGTTGCACCAACCCTGCTGAATATCTTGTCAATCACACCAATATGTGCACTATCTGCTGGCACAAATGACCCCATATGAGCTAAAATTGCAATGAGAGCGTTTTGCCTTAGAAAAGTGCTTTTTCCAGCCATATTAGGACCAGTGATTAGATGTATACCAGCTAAGTTGATGTTATTTGCGATAAACTTATCGTTAACTTCAACCACTGGGTGTCTTCCGCTGCAGATATTGAATTCTTTGCTGTTATCAATAATGGGTTTTACGTAATTATTTTGCACTGCGAGCTCTGCAAACGCAGTTCGGATATCAAGCTTTGCCAAGGCATTTGCAGCGAGAGCAATCTTTTCAGATTCTTTAGCGATTTTACCACATAGTTCACTGAAAATTTTCATTTCTAAGCTGATTACAGCGTCACGTGCCGTGAGAATCTTATTCTCTAGTTCTTTCAATTCATTAGTAGTGTAGCGCATACTATTTGCTAAGCTTTGCCTGTGAATGAATATGTCCGAGGTTAATTTATGATTTGCTGACACTTCAATGTAATAACCAAGGATGTTGTTGTGCAGTATTTTTAGTGCGGCAATGCCGGTCAGATCGCGATAAGATTCTCGGAGTTTGGTTATCAATTTGTTGCTATTGCTCAGCACATAGGATAACTCCGATAATTCTTGGTTATATTGTGGATTGATAAATCCTCCTTCTTTTGCGGAACTTAGGTTATTGTCAAGTACAGCTTCGTTTAGAAGCTCAAACAGCTCTTTGTGATTGCCAAAGCTTTTATGTATTGTGCTAAGTTCACTTTCATCACTGCTTGTTATCTGAGCAGTAGACACTGGTTCTTTTCCCTTTGATTCTGCTGTCAAGCACTGGAATGACATCTGAGGGTCAACTGCTGATTTTTCACCTAAGTGATAATTATGTAAGGGATCTAGCTTGGATAGAAACTCGGACAACTCTAACGTTTTCCCAAGGCCTATTTTTAGTAGATTCATGTCCTTTGGTGAGCCACGCCCTAATATTAAACGTGATAGTGACCTTTCAATATCTGGAATATTAGATAGTATCTCCCGTATTTTTTTGCGTGCTTCATTACTGTTTACAAAAAATTCAACGGTGCCAAGTCTCAAGTTAATTGCCTTAGGACAAGCAAGCGGTGAAGCGAGCATTTGTTTGAGCAGACGTCCACCAGAAGCAGTCACTGTGTGATCAATAACTGAAATCAATGAATCCTTTTTTTCGCCAAATTGAGTTGAAAACAACTCAAGATTTCTCCTTGCTGAAGCATCGATAAGCATGAAACTTTGTTGCCTGTAGGGCTTTGGCAGCTCAAGCCTTGGAATGGAACCCCTTTGCGTTACTCTGACATATTCAAGTAGCGCACCGCATGCTATAATCTCCACTTTGCTGAAGTTTCCTATAACTCCAAGCTCTCTGACTTTATAAAATTCGCACAGCGTTCTGTGAGATTTGTTATACTCAAAAAAACTCTGGGCATGCTGCGTAATTGATATTTTATAATTTTTTAAAATTGACCTGATTTTTTCATTCTCAGCTAGCTTCTCGGAAATTAATAATTCTTTTGGTGATATACGCAGCAAATCGCTATCTAGGGCTTCCAAATTCGTTAAAGTGTGAAAAAATTTTCCCGTTGATAATTCAAGCCAGCCAATAGCATACTCTCCATTTTGTTCAACTATGGATGCAAGATAATTATTGCTTTTATCCTCCAGTAGCGAGTCTTCGATAATTGTGCCTGGAGTAACAATTCGCACTACATCTCGTTTTACTATAGATTTATAGCCCCTCTTTTTTGCTTCGTCAGCAGTCTCTAATTGATCGCAGATTGCAACTTTGAATCCTAAATCTATGAGCTTGTGCAGGTAAGATTCACTACTGTGTGCTGGCACTCCACACATTGGTATGTCTTGCCCGCATGAATTACCTCTCTTAGTGAGCACTATATTCAGCAGTTTTGCAGCTTTAACAGCATCATCGAAAAACAATTCATAAAAATCCCCCAGCCTATAGAACAACAGATGATCCTTATATTGAGCTTTCAGATTTAAATATTGCTCCATTACAGGAGTGTTTTTTTCTCTTACAAAGTTCATAATGTTCTTTATACATTGATAGCTTCAGCTTTATCGTATGGATAACATAAAATCTAAATAGAAGCCTACAAAAAAGCAAGATTGCTCGTTTCTTTAGAAAACTGTACATGTGTAATGGATCTTTTGCAGCCTCTTCTATAAGCTATATCAGCCATGCTAAAATTATATGGAATTTTGACTTTTTGAAAAGTCTAAACTGCTATTTGTGAAAGGTATGTATAATATCCTTCTGTATAAATTTGTTATGCAAAAGATCTGTTAATTGCAAAATTTAATATTAAGTGTTAAAATATGGCTACTGAGTAAAAAATATATGCTAATTAGTACAACGTCTGATCTGGGAGACATATGTGAGGAGTTGACAGCAAAAAAACCGAAATTTATAGCAGTTGACACGGAGTTTCTTAGAAACAATTTAACCTATTATCCAAAATTGTCGTTAATTCAAATTTCTTACGGAGGTAAGAGTTTTGTTGTAGATGCACTAGTTCCAGAAATTGATTTATCACTTATTAAGAAAATAATGCTAAATCGCGAGATAATTAAGGTGTTTCATAGCTGTCGGCAGGACATAGAATCTTTATTCACCGTATTCAAATGCATTCCCACTCCCATTTTTGATACCCAAGTTGCTGCTATGTTTTGTCATTATTATCATGACTTTATTGGTTACTCAAAAGTAGTGGAGCAATATCAAGGGGTGGTATTAGATAAAATTAAAGCTAAAAATTCAGACTGGTTAAAGCGTCCACTTTCTGAGGATCAATTAGACTATGCAATAAGCGATGTGGTACACTTATATGATCTACACCAGATATTGCGCAATAAACTTGAAGAAAAGGGTAGAATAGACTGGTTTCAGGAAGAGATGGAAGCAGTGGTTGATATAAATAAGTATTTGCGTACTCCAAAAGATGCATGGAAAAGGATTAAATTTAATTACGAAGCAAATCCAAGATTGATATTAACTGTTAAGGCAGTTAGTGAGTGGCAAGAGACCTTAGCACAGCGCTATAATATGAGTCGTAATAAAATAATTAGTAATGCTGTAATAGCTGACTTTATTGAAAAAAACGTGGAACGTGTTGACGAGATTTTAGAAGATCTCAGAAAGAACACGAAAAATATAAAAGAGGAAGACCTATTAGAATTTATAGATATTTTCAATGAGAATGAGAAAGACTTTATGCAGCGAGATTATACTCCGTCAAGCAGTTATGATAGATCTGTGCTTGATATACTCTCGATTATTCTAGAGAGCGAATGTAAGGAAAACGGCATATCAAAAAAATTGGTTTCGTCAAAAGATGAATTGGCTGGATCAATATCTGGGCAGACAGATAAACTATTTAAAGGGTGGAGGTATGACTTTTTTGGCAGGTCAATTGAGTCATTTTTAAACGCAGGCTCAAGGTTTGAAATTTCAGCAGTGAAATCCACAAATAATATAACTAAGATTCGAAGTAATTTGGTGAGGGCAAATTGTAAGTTGAAATCAACTGCTGAGATTTAACGAGTCCACTATATCTTTTATTTGAGAAAGGACATGTTCTTTACTTGCACTGTTATCGATGGTAAAGTCACTCATCTGCCTTTTTTCTGCAATGGGTAGCTGGATATTGGAAATTAGATCCAACTTTTCTTTATCTATATTACGTTCATTGAGTCTTTGAGCTTGCACAGCACTATCTGCATGGACGAAAACGATAATGTTGCAATATAAACGAAATCTCGTTTCCAGCAGGAGTGGAATGTCTAGAACTAGAAGTTTTCTATCGGTCTTTTTTTCCTGAGCAATAAAAATTTCTAGTTCATTTCGCACAGCGGAATGAACTAAAGATTGAAATTGCTTCCAATTTTCATCGTGGACTAAGAAATATTTAGACAATATCTCCTTGTCTATTTCATCATTTACTACTCCTACGGGAAAATTTTCTTTTGCGTAACTTATTATGCTCTTATCTACTTTATAAAGCTGGTGTACAACAGAATCAGCGTCAAACACAGCAGCACCAAACTCTTTAAAACAATTGGCTACAAAGCTCTTCCCTACTCCAATTCCACCTGCTAAACCTATAATCATAAGCAAAAAACACATAACTACACCTATAGTAGCTGCTCTTTGTTTACATGTCTATTTAAGACCCAAATTTGGCTGTGGAGGCTCTGACGATGTTAAGAGGAAATAAACAGCTATTATTTTTTTAGTAATTAAGTAAAATAGAATGAAAGACTATGAGGAAGCTTTGAAAAATAAGATAAAAAAAATAATGATTTCAGGAAAGGAGGTGTGGCCAATTATCGAAGGCGGCAAAGGCATTGCGATTAGTGATGGAAGATCAAGTGGAGCATTTGCTGCAGCAGATGCTGTGGGTACATTTTCTGGTGCAAATGCTAAGCTTATTGATGGTAACGGCGAATTAGTACCACTGATTTACAAAGGCAAAACAAGAAATGAAAAACATGAAGAATTGATTAGGTACAGTATCGAAGCTGGAGTTAGTCAGGCAGGAATAGCGAATGAAATATCACAAGGCCGTGGAAGAGTACATATGAATGTGCTTTGGGAGATGGGGGCAGCAGAACGTGTACTTCATGGTATATTAGAAAAGGCAAAAGGCTTAGTTCATGGTATTACCTGCGGTGCTGGCATGCCTTACAGGCTCGGAGAAATTGCAGCCAAATACCAGGTTTATTATTACCCTATTATTTCATCAGTACGTGCTTTTAAAGCATTATGGAAGCGTGCTTATCAAAAAGTATCTTCTTTTTTGCTTGGTGGAGTAGTGTATGAAGATCCATGGCTTGCTGGAGGACATAATGGACTCAGTAATAGTGAGGACCCAAAACTTCCACAAGCTCCATTTGAGAGGGTTGTAGAGCTTAGATCTTTCATGAACGAGATCGGTCTTTCGGAAACGCCAATTGTTATGGCGGGGGGAGTATGGCATTTAAAAGATTGGGAACGTTGGTTTGACAATCTGCAAATTGGACCAATAGCTTTTCAGTTTGGCACTCGTCCACTTTTGACGAAGGAAAGTCCAATTTCTACGAAATGGAAAAAGAAGCTACTCACTTTAGAAGAAGGTGACGTATTTTTGAATAAATTCAGTCCAACAGGATTTTACTCATCTGCAGTAAGAAATAACTTCATACGTGAATTACAGGAACGGAACTCACGTCAAGTAAAATTTTCAGAGAGTGCCAGCGAAGAATTCAATAGTGAATTTGCAATGGGTAGCAGAGGTAGAAAGATTTACCTCACTGCAAAAGATAAAGAACTGGCAAATACGTGGACTAGGGCAGGATATACAGAAGCAATGAAGACTCCAGATACAACTGTGATTTTTGTGACACCAGACAAATTTGCGGAGATAAGACAAGATCAGATCAATTGCATGGGATGTTTGAGCCATTGTCTGTTTAGCAATTGGAAAGGTCATGGTAGCCATTCAACAGGACGAAAGCCAGATCCACGGAGTTTCTGTATACAAAAGACACTACAAAACATTATACACGATGGCGATATTGAGAATGAACTCATGTTTTCCGGACACAATGTGTATAAATTCAAGCAGGATCCGTTTTATGAGAATGGCTATGTGCCGACGGTACAAGAGTTGGTGGAAAGAATATTGACTGGATATTAAGTCAGTGGCTATTGTAGAAATTTTCACCTTATAAAATCTCACTACCTGCTTTAACAAGTTTTTCTGCCATGCCCTGAACGAATATTAAAAAGGATTGAATATTTCCACAGAATAGTGTATAATTATTAATCTTTATCTAAGCACTATGGCTTTTTCTAAATTTCTCGATCCAAAATTGGACTTAACCTTCAAGAAAATCTTTGGTACTGAAAAAAATAAGAACATTCTTATTCATTTTTTGAACGATATTTTAGGATGCACTGAAGTTAATGTTATACAAGAAATAGAGTTCATCAGTACCATTATGAACCCTGAAATTGCTTCTGAGAGGCAAAGTATAGTTAACGTTCTTTGCCAGGATTCTGTTGGTAACAGATTTGTGGTCGAAATGCAGCTCACTTGCGACAAGGGATTTGAAAAACGAGCTCAATATTACGCTGCAAAAGCCTATTCAAGACAATCTGGTAGGTACGCTAACTTACAGAAGATTTTCTTTATTGCAATATCAAGTTGTATTTTATTTCCTGGTAAGCCTAATTACATATCCAGCCATACCATAAGAGATGATGAAACTAATGAGCACGACTTAAAGGATTTTCAATTTATATTCATAGAACTGCTGAAGTTCCCTAAAAATAAAGTAGAGCAGTTAACAAGCACAGTGGAACGCTGGTGTTTCTTTTTTAAGTATGCAGAAGAAACAACAGATGAAGATTTAAAGAAGATAGCAGAAGAATCTTCCATAATAAAGCAAGCGTATGATGAATTAGACAAGCTTCATTGGAATGAAAAGGATCTAACAGCATATGAAGAAAGAATAATGGACCTGTACAAAGAAGAAGCTATCCTCGAACAGAAGCTTGAAGAAGGCATAGAGAAAGGAAAAATTAAAGTGGCAAAAAACTTACTTAAAGCTGGTGTATCTGTTGATTTAATAGCTGAATCTACTGGTCTTACTCAAGCTGAAATTTTACAACTTAAGCAAACCTAAGTATCACGGTTTTCTTCAGGGTTCTTTAGTGATCTGGCTGTATAAAAAATTTTCACCTTATAAAATTTCACTACCTGCTTTAACAAGTTTCTCTGCTATACCCTGATTAGGATTAGACCTAAGCTGACAAGAAAGCGTAAAACTACACGGAAAAATGAGCATCAGTGGTAGAGAACTGTTAAATTTCTATTGACTTATTTGTAGATTATGGTAACTACTCAGGGATTAGTAAGTAGTAATTATGCTATATAGTCAGGGGTATATCAAGTGAGAAATCTGTAAGTTTAAATAAATTAGGAGCTGATCAGTTTGAAGATGATGGTCAACAAGTTAAAAATGCAATATATGGTACAAATGAGTACGGTAAAAAGCTTGCTGAAGAATGTGTAGGATCCGTATTGCTAGATCAAGAAGCACAGTGCAGCCAAGAGTGTACAGGAGATGTAGGCGGTCCAGCTGTCTTAGGTGGAAAAAAGTCTGCACGGTATTTTTCTAATCAGATGCATAACTTTGACGGCAGTGATTTGACGGACCAAGCTGGCTTACAAAGTTCAGAGTCTGATTACCGTTTAGGTCAGGATAGTGGACGAAAAACTCCGGGGAGCAATGTAATAACTAGTCTTTATAATTTACTTGATCCTTTAGAGTTGTTTCGTGAAGGATTGAGTAATTGTGATTCGGATAGAAGTGAAGATAGGCAAACTTTTAATAGTATCAAACCGAAATTGTCAGTAGCTGACTATACAAAAGAAAGTAGTGATCAAAAGACTCTTACAGACAATACAAGTGAGTGCAGTACAGAAACTAAGGAAAGTGTTGGAGAAAATGTAAATGATGGATGGGGTTCATGGCGCGTTAATCAAATAACTGGTTGGCCAGACGAAGATGACGGGTGAGAGATGCTAGTCCTAATTCTGAAGGGTATCAGTCACCAGATGCTGGCTCTAATAAAGGGTGTAGCCCACCACCAGACACTGATTCTGATTCAAGTGATGGAGATTCAGAAGAATGTAGCTCCATTGATGATGATCAGACAATTTGTACAAGTAATTATGGCTCAGAGGGAAACTCGAGTGGCAGCTTAGATTATTTTTCTCTTTTAAAACTCCTAGAAAAAGACCCACCGTTAGCAGAAATACCATTAACCGCAAAAGAAAAGAAGCTGATTGGTGAGTTTTATAGGGAAAAGGCTAAACTCACTCTGTGATGGTCATGAATATACTGTATCGGGTTTAGTACTTGAGGTAATATTAGATATTTTGAGTCGTGTTACTGTTATAATATCTGCAGCAAGTAGGAATTTTCAGCTTGGTGGTGGTGCATGTACAAGCGCATTGGATGATCCAGATAATGTAAAAGCTGTAGTTGATATCGTCCATAAGTTAATTGTAAATGGTGGAAGAGTAAAATTGGAACCACACCTTTATGATGAGCATGAAAGATTATGTGGGATGATAGGGGAAGATATGATGTCTGAGTTTATTAAAGAGTGTGAACAAATCCGTAATAAGCTCAAAAGTGTAGCATACGAGGGTATAGTAAACAAGGATATACAAGTTCAAAAAGGCGATTTAGTAGTAGATGTAGACAACTGTTATTTTTATACAAAATATCCGCAAGATAGCACTATTGAGGCTGCAAAAGTTGTAGGTAGTCTAAAAAAGGCTGTAAATGACCTAAAAAAAGTTACAAATGATCTCAAAATAGAAGAGTTAAATTTTAAATACTATATATTTCATATTGAAGAAAGTATAGTAAGATTTGAAGAAGACAAAGATGAAAAAAAACTATACAGATGTCTTACAAGGTAGCATTGAAATGTTTTTTATTACTAAGGTAGGGAAGATCAGTGTCCATTTATACCCCAGCGGTACAGAAACTGAGGATGGAAAAACAGAAAATAGGGGAATAAAAGTAGAGATTGATGAGGAGAGTAAAACAAGATTCTTCCAGTTAGAAGATGAAGAGAAAAAAAGCTTAGGCAAAAACTGTCTCCTCGAAGGACAAAGTGTTGCAGATATCATAGCCAAGAGTCTTGAAAAAAACGGCGATGTACCTGCAAGTTCTGCAAAAGCATCAGGTGGTCCTTCTGATTCTATGAAGCAAGTTCCCTTAAGCCAACTTCTAAGGGCAAATGAAATAGAATCAGGAGCATAAAACATGTTTATTCTCAATTATAGGCAATACCTATTTAGTCAGGAACATATCCACCCACCGCCGATAACTTGGTCATCTTTGTATGCTACGCAGGCTTGGCCGGAACTGATTCCAAAGTAATCATTGTTTAAAATAATACAAGCTTTATTTTGTTCTGCGGCTGGGTATATTGTCGCTAAACTTCCCAAGTGTGATGACCGGAGCTTCACAGTGACTTCCATGCCTTCCTTTGGCTGCTCTAGCCAATTCAGCTCCTTGACCAACACTTTCCTTTGCATTAGTGCGCTGATTGGACCTACTATAACCTCATTATTTTCTGTGCTAATTTTTATCACATAGAGAGGTTCGCTGTGTGCAATGCCCAGACCTTTTCTTTGCCCCACTGTGAAATTTACTATACCGTTGTGCTCGCCCAGCACTTTTCCATGTGCATCTACAATTTTGCCTTTCTGCACAGATTGTGGAGCTAACTTAGCTATTGTTTCACTATAGCTTTCAGAAACGAAGCATATATCTTGACTGTCTGGCTTTTCGGAGATTAGTAAACCAAAATGCTTTGCTAGTTTTCTTACATCACTTTTATAGAACTTACCAAGTGGAAATCTCAAAAGCTTCAACTGTTCCTTTGTTGTGGCAAACAGAAAATAACTTTGATCTTTACTTTTATCGATGCCCGTGCATAGTTTTACCTCGCCATTCTGTTCCAATCTTCTCACGTAATGTCCTGTAACCAGGACATCTGCACTGAGATTTTTTGCAACTTGCAATAGATCACGAAATTTTACCGTTTGATTACACTTTATACATGGTATGGGAGTTTCCCCACGCATATAGGTATTCGCAAAATCCTCTATCACTTCCTTTTTGAATATTTCTTCATAGTTTAAGATATAATGAGGAAAGCCAGTGCTCTCAGCTACGCGCTTGGCATCATAAATATCCTGTCCGGCACAACATGCACCTTTTCTGACGTTAGCATCACTACCATACAGCTGAAGAGTCACACCAATTACTTGGTACCCAAGGTGATGTAGCAACACTGCTGCAACAGAGCTATCAACTCCACCAGACATTGCAACCACAGCTTTGGTTTGATGTGGAGGTTTATCTTTTAGCAGAGGTTCAATTTCAAATTCTTTTAGCATAATCAACTTAATTTATAAACGCAAACCTTGTGTCATTCCAACATGTTACCGCGCAAATGTTTTAATTTAGGGGCAATTTACATAGCAGGCAATGTTATGCAAGTGAATGACACTGAGATCGAGCAAAATTGATCGTAAACAAGTACATTATACAACATTTTTGATGAATTTGCCAAAAAATTGGATCTAGCGTCACGCGCTGGAATGACAAAGTTATAGGTGTCATCCAAGTGCCTCCTTCTCCCGTCACCCCAGTAGTCCCTCTTCTTGTCATCCCAGTGCTCCGACACTTGTATCTTGTATCTGGGATCTCATTTCACTTTATGACAACATTTGTTGTAAAAATGAATGTTCGTTCATAAATTGCAATTAGCTATAAGTGTTAATAAATTTACTAAATAAGAAAAAGGACAAAAGAAGCCCTGGTCATCATTTATTTTTAGTATTGGCGTTTTTGTGTCTTAAACGCTGCAATTTAGCTGCTTTTAACCGCAACTAGTCTAAGCTATAATATTTAAAAAATTTACCAGGCAGGGAAAAAAGACAATAAAACCCCGAGGTAGCTAGTTATTCCACTCTCTATTTTAAAAT
>NZ_JAHDJT010000031.1 GCF_023661085.1 Wolbachia pipientis | reverse complement strand
CAATTTAAAGTATTATAGAGTCAAAACTCGCCACTCGGGATTTCTTTGCCTTTTTCTCATCTGGTAAATTTCTTAATATTTATAGCTAATTGCAATCTATGAACGAACATTTGTTTTTACAACAAGTGGTGTCATCCCAGCGCGTGACGCTGGAATCTAAGAATTTTATTAGGTTAGTGAGTATAAACGTTATGTTAAAATATAACATCTAATTATTATGGAAAGGTATGATCTGATGTTGTGGAACCATAATGGTGTGATTCTATTCACCTTAACATCGGGTTGAAATCATAGTCCACACTTTGGAAAAGTGGCAACTTTCTAGAGCGCAAGCATGATTAAAAAGGAGTAATGTCATTCTCTCCTTAGGTAACAGCAAATAACGGGGAAAGAGCCTTATTTTGTGAACATACCAAGAATTTTGTCTATTATTCCACCAACATTTGCTTCAGCTTGGGTATACTCTATTTTACCGCCTTTCGGAATTAGTTTAGTACCTGACCCGGGTGATATGTTAACAAATTTACTACCGACAACTCCACTGCTAGTTATTAGGGCTGAACTGTCAATTGGCAATTTTATGTCTTTACTTATGCACATATCGATTCGTGCTACATAAGTAGCTTTATCAAGTGATACGCCAGTTATGCTTCCAATATCTACGCCGGAAACCTTGACACTATCACCAACTACTATGCCATTAGCGTTAGCAAAAAGACCATATATTTTATAACAATCCTTATAGCTTTTTTTTATGTCAGATAGCTTATCAACAGCAAAGCAAACCAGAAAAATAGTAAAAATCAATACAAATAATCCAGCAGTTATTTCAGGTATATTTGATCTTCGCATCTTTAGTTATTAGGATTCCAGCTTTTATAGTAATTTTTCACTTTTTGGTTTGGATAATACGCATCTTTTGTACCCGTCAAATTAGGAGTATGTTTTATTTTTCTCTTTTTATTATTAACTGGCACTGTATCATCAGTGTAGTGAAGCCATATGTGCCACTTTGGAGGTACTGTTGTAGGTTCAGAGACACTTCTATACGTGACCCACCTTTTTCCTTGATTTAATTCATAGTAAGAGTTTCCATTTTCGTCTCTTCCTACAAATTTACCTTTTCTTCGTAATAGATATTTTATCGCACTACAAATTTTAGATAACATAAGGGTATTAAAACAAAAAGTATTATATATACTAATACTTTAACAGTCCTTTAACAACAATTTAATGCAATTGCCAATTTTACAAGTTATCATACCAATAATTGCATCGATGTTTTGCTTTCTTACCAGGAAACATAAAGTATCCTGGTTTATTTCTTTTGTCACAACGGCAGCTACTTTTTTTGTTTCATCGATATTACTCATGAAAGCGTATAATGGTGAAATTATAACTTATTACCTTGGAGATTGGGCTCCCCCGTACGGAATAGAGTTAAGAATCGATATATTAAACTCCTTGATTCTAACTCTAGTGAATTTTATAGCACTGATAAGTGCGCTTTATAGCTTTTATATCAATGAAAAAGAGATCAGCAAAAACAAAATCACTGGTTTTTATTCTTTGTTTCTGTTGTGCTTAAGCGGGCTGCTTGGGATTTTAGTAACAAACGACATATTCAATCTTTACGTTTTTTTGGAAATTTCGTCTCTTTCTTCTTATATACTAGTTTCAATGGGAAGGGATAAAAAAGCTCTGGTTGCAGCATTTGAATATCTGATTAGTGGAACAATAGGCGCAACGTTTTACTTGTTTGGTATCGGGCTTTTGTATTCTATGACTGGGACACTCAATATGTCTGACATGGCCGAGAGGATAGTACCGTTGTATGATAATAACATCATAAAGCTTGGCACATTGTTCATTTTTGTTGGCCTCTCAATCAAAATAGCGCTGTTTCCATTGAGTAGATGGCTAGTTAATTCATATAGTGAGGCGCCAAGTTTTATTAGTGTATTCTTTTCAGGCACAGTAACCAAGGTGATGATATATGTTTTTATCAGAATCTTTTATACTGTTTTCCATCAAAACTTTTTTTTATTTAAGCCTCCATTGAACAATGTGATAATTATCCTTGCATTTTGTGCTATTGTATTTGGGTCAATATTTGCAATGACCGCGAAAGACATGAAAAGGTTGCTTGCTAACTCTAGCGTCAGCCAGATTGGTTATATAGTTTTAATGCTGGGTTTAAACTCAAAAGCAGGCTTATTTGCAGCAATCCTTCACATAATAAACCACAGCATAATAAAAACATCTTTATTCATGGCTGTAGGATGTGTTTCTCATAAATTTGATTCAACAAGAGTAGAGAATTTGTCAGGACTCAAGAAATCGATGCCTCATACAGCACTTGCATTTACTCTGCTTAGCTTAGCATTGATCGGTGTGCCTTTAACAAGCGGCTTTGTAAGTAAGTGGTATATGATGAAAGCAATTATCGAGTCTCACGCGTGGATTTCTCTTATAGTTTTTGCTGCTGGTTCTTTTCTTGCGCTAATATATATGTGGAAGATGGTAGAAAAAATGCATTTTGGAAATGATGCAGCATCACACGCTGAAATAGCACCTGGATCGGTTGATAAAGTACCGCCACTTATGCTTTTCTGTCTGTTACTCATGGCAGTTTTAACAGTAGTAACAGGAGTGTACAGTACTCCAATTTGGTTAGTAGTTGAAAAGTTGGCTTTTTGATTTTCATTTCTTATTATACTTCAAAGTTATAAAGTTCTTATTGTGGGTAGGCCAAAGAAGATTTACTTGTTGCTAATCATTAACATAATAGCGCTGTTTTGCGTTGGCATTGTTGTTCAATATTCTTCTGCTGGAGGAAAGTGGATGCCATTTGCAATTCATCAACTAGTTGTATTCTCTTTCTTTTTTCTATTGGCTACAGCTATGTCATTCATAGAGATAGATTTTTATTTGAAGTATGCCTACCTTTTTTATATAGCGGCAATAACTTCGTTGCTGCTAGTAAACTTTTTTGGTTCGCACATAACGGGTGCAACAAGGTGGATAAGAATTGGGCCAATTAGTTTGCAACCGTCAGAGTTTGCAAAAGTAGGCTTAATACTTGCACTTGCTCGTTATTTTAGCAAGCAAAGTGTGTATAAAATGATGGAATTTCAAAGGTTATTCAAGGCATTTATAATTATTTTCTTACCTGTATTCTTGGTGTTAAAGCAACCTAACTTAGGCACGGCTGTGATAATGCTATTTATAGGAGCATCGATTATATTCACAGCAATAATCAAAAGATCTCATTTAATAGTTTTTGGAACGATTGGCATTCTTGTAATACCAACTATTTGGCCTTTTTTACGTCCTTATCACAAGCAGAGGATACTGTCGTTTTTGGATTCATCAGTGGATCCTCTTGGAATAGGCTATAATGCGCAGCAATCCCAGATAGCCATAGGTTCAGGAGGTTTGCTCGGTAAGGGTTTTGTTAATGGAAGTCAAACTCAGCTTGGGTTTTTACCGGAAAAGCGCACAGATTTTGCTTTTGCAGTGCTTGGCGAGGAATGGGGATTTTTAGGTAGCATGGTTTTGGTTTTCCTCTATACTACGCTGCTTGCTATAATATTCTCTATTGCTTATAGATCAAGAAATTATTTTTCTAAATTAGTGTCTATCGGCATTTTTGCCTTTTTTGGCGTTCATTTCGCCATAAACATCGGAATGACAGTCGGTCTTTTACCCGTAATAGGTGACCCGTTGCCATTTCTATCCTATGGAGGAAGCACAACTGCTGCAAGCTTAATATGTATAGGGCTGCTGCTTAGCTCTATAACGTCTGCAAAAGACTTGAGGCTAAGCTCTCGATTTTATCTGCGGGAAGGCCTGTAGTTTGAGATCAGGAACAAAAAAACTACTCGACAAGTTTTGTCAGTCAATCAATAGACCTACTTTTCCTGCGATCTTTTAAGCCTTTCTTTGTTTAATATGGAGCTTATCTCTTCTACACTTTTATCAATATCATCGTTGATTATTACATAATCATATTTATCGCTTTTGCTTATCTCCTTTTGGGCTTCGGCTAGTCTGCGTTCTATTTCATTTGCACTGTCAGTATTACGCTTTTGCAAACGTAACCTAAGCTCCTCCATCGAAGGAGGAAGTATAAAAACACTTACAACTTTTTTCCTCATAAGCTTAAATAAATGAAATGCTCCTTGCCAATCTATACTTAGTAAGACGCTTATTCCACTGCTTAAGTTCTGTTCTATAAAATTTCTCGGTATGCCATAAAAGTTCTCAAAAACTTTGGCGTACTCAAGCATTTGACCGGCTTTGCATAACTCGTGAAACCTTTCCTCGGTAACAAAAAAATAGTCCTTGCCATTTATTTCACCAGGGCGAGGTTTACGCGTGGTCATAGAAACCGACCTAACTAGGTTGGTCGATCGCTCAAGTAATCTCTCTAATATGGTAGTTTTGCCTGCTCCAGAAGGAGAAGATAAAACCAATAGTACGCCCTCACTTTTTATGGTCATTTTTCTTTTTCAAGTAATTTCATTGCAGTACACTTCATGTTCAATTAGTGTTTCCCAGTATGGCGCTCTTCAAATCAGATTTAAAAAAACTAGAATTATTTAAATCAGAATCTGATAAGTTGGTATCAATAAGGGAAGAATTGTCAAAAACAGCATGGCACAAGTCAGCTTTTTTAAGATTCGCCTTATTTAAATTAACATTTATAAATTTTGCTCTACTCAATATCGAATTAGAGAAATCGGCATTTTCTAGATTCATATCCCTAAATTCGAAATAAGCATAATTCACATCAAATTTTTCACCCTGTGATATCTTTTCTTGCAAATCTTCAATTGAGGTTATAGCACCCTCTAAGTTTGTAAGTCTTTCCTGTCCTTTATTGCCAATTAGAATTGAATGATCAAACTTACAACCTGTTAGATGAGCATCAACAACCGAACCTGCGTATAAGCTCGAAGAGCCAAAAAATGTATTACCAATCACTGAATTATTGAAATTGCTGAGAAAAAAGCCTGTTTTCTTAAAGGTATTATCCTGAAGCAAAGAAGAGCTGAAATCGCTTTCAATAAAATTCGAATTAGTTACTTTTAAATTAGACCAGCTTGAGTTATCTGCTATCAAGTTGAAAAATGTTGAGCTTTCCACCTCACTAGAGTCAATGTTATGGTAAGAGAGTTTGCTATTATAAACTTGAGAGTCTTGTATTTTGACCTTATACATTGAAGCAGTAGAAAGATCTGTACCTTCTATTTTTGCAGAGGTAAATAGTGAATGGTCGAAAAATGAACCGCTCATGTTAGAATTTGTAACTTTAGTGTCATGAAACTTTCCGTGACGAACGTCAGAATCAGAAACATCAACTTGATGCAGCTCGCTAAAACTGAAATCAATATCGGATAAATCGGCATCTTGAAAACTGACTTTAGAAGCATATGAGTGTTTTATCTTGGAGCCATGCAGTACAGACTGAACAAAACTTGAATTATTACCATTTACATAGGAAATCTGCGTGTTACTTAAATTGGTTTTATTGAAGTTACTTTCAATTATAGCAGAAGAATTAAGACAAACGTTAGAAAGATTGCTGCCTGTGAAGTCTGATTCTCTTATTTCTGCACCATATATATTAGCGTTTTCCAACGAGGAAAATTGTATTTTTAGTTTATATGAATCCACTCCAAAAAAATTTGCATTATTAAGGTTGCTTTTTTGCATAACAGTATCGTTTACTTCACTGTCGCTAAAATTTACATAACTAACATTCGAGTTTAGTAAGCTAGAGAGATTCATTTTCACATTTGAGAAATTAGTATGTAAGCCAGTTATATTATGCATTTTTGCCCTTTTAAGATCAGAGTTGATAAACTCAGCATAACTAATATCAGACTGATCAAATATAATATCTGTTAAGTTTGCAGAAATAAATTTTGCAAAACTCAGATTTGTGCCTTTTATTCTTATACCTTGCAAATTAGCATTGGAAAAATTGGCCCCACGCAAATCAGCATTAATAAAGGATACACCTGACAAGTCAGTATGAGAAAAATCAGCACCAATTAGACTGACTTCATCAAAAATAGATCCATTGAGGTACAATCGACTAAAATTGGCTCCATTTAAGTCAGGACCAAAGCCTTTTCCAAAGTCTTCTGGCACGCCTTTTTTGTGACACTGTACTAGAAATTCAGCAAAGTCTTTTTTGCTGTAAGACACATACTTTGTCTTGTGCAAAGTGTCCAAAAAATCACTGACCGGATTCTTCTTATCATTTACTCCACTTCCGTAACACAAATGACCAATTAAGACTAATATCAAAAATCTAATCATCTTTCTTGATCTTCATTGCATTGCAATTCGTTATCTTCTTTTGTTTTCACAGCCCAGTTATACATTTCCAGGCTTTCTTTGTTATCTATCCTCTTATGCTCTAAAAGATGTGGTATCATTTCAGTAATTGCATTTATCATATCAACCCGCCCTCTTTCGATTGCTATATCAATAGGGGATTGAAGACTATCATTAACCGCTTTAGGATCAGCACCTTGTAATAAGAGAAAGCGTACTATATCTACCTCACCTTGCTTAACGGCATAAATTAGAGGAGTATCTCCAAGCTTATTTCTAAGCTTCAGTGCCTCTTGAGTTGTTAATCCAAGCTTTTCCAACTTGCTTATTATTCCCCTCAGGCAAACTAAGTTGTTCTTTTTAATACAGTAAAAAAGCTGCTTACTATAGTCATCAATAAATACGGTTGTCGGAAGATGCTCATTAAGTTTATCATATTGTCGCTTATATACTGACTTGCTCTGTGCGTTTTTTTGATACCATTCCTTTATTGGTTCTCTGTCTAACTTTGTCCATCTTTGTAAATTTTTCTCTTCTTCTTGCTTGTTTTCTTTGTCTCTTCTAGTGATAAGTTTTACTTGATTTTTTCTACTGCGGTTCTCAGCTAATTTTTTCACTTCTTCTTCAGTTTGATCTTCCTCTTTTTTCCTTTCTGATAATTTATCTGTATTATTTCCTGAAGGCTTATTCTCCTCAATATCAACCTTTTTATTAACTTGTAGATCTTTTTGCAGATCGGCTACATCTTTATTTAAACCAGCGTTTGGAGGCAAAACTAAATTTTTGTTCACTTCCTTATCGGTCACACTTGGCAAACTTGGAGTACCTTCATCTTTACTTTTCTCTGGCAGGTTATTGCCAAAATCTTTATCACTCTTCTCACCTCTGCCAATAGCTTTTTCAACTGCAGGAGCTTTGTTTTTTCCATGTTGTGGTTCTTTTTTATTGATCGCTCCTTCAGCCTTGGTATCCTGTGCTTTTTCAACATTTAACTTATCAACGTCCGTAGAGTCGCTTTTGTAAGACTCAGGCTCGGTTCCTTGGGCTGTGCTTTCCGGCGCATCTTGTTTTAGATTTTTCCTTATATCCACATTTTCATGCACAGAACTAGCTGATTCACCTGCATCAGTTTTTTTTCTTTCAACTTGCTCCACAGCAAACAGGCTCGACGAGCCAAACACGACAAATAACAATGTAAAGTATAAAATACTCCTCATAAATATTCCAAGCACAAGCTTAATTAAGATGATACTATAATCAAATAATTAATCTATAGTAAAAAATGGACATGGGAAATGGAGGTTGATTAAGGTCATTATGCCAATAACACGCGGAAGGAGAGGGATTCGAACCCTCGATACGACTTTTCAATCGTATAACGGTTTAGCAAACCGCCGCCTTCAGCCGCTCGGCCACCCTTCCAAATCTTGAACTTCAAAGCAAGTACTTTATATAATACCAAGACTTCACAACCTGTCTAATGCTTTTAATAGCAGCATTTCATGTTATTAGATAGCAGAATCTCTTCTAAACCAGTCAATAACTGTAATTTTACTATAATAAACAACCTAAGCTAATGCGCATCAATCTCCACTTTTAATAGCGTTTTCAATAATGCTCTTTGCTTCTTTCATACCAACCCATTTTCCAACTGTTACTGCTTTTCCTTTCTCCAGATCTTTGTAGTGTGAAAAGAAATGAGTAATCTTATCCAGTAGGTTTTTAGGCAAATCAGAGTAGTCCTTCACGTTGTCATAATAGCTATCAACGCTGGGAACAGGTACAGCTAATATCTTTTCATCTTCTCCTTTTTCATCCCTGGTAAGTAAAGCACCTATTGGACGTACCAATATTAAAACACCGGGTGCTAGGGGGAATTGAGTTAACACCAAAACATCCACGGGATCACCATCACCTGCACAGGTATTTGGTACAAATCCATAATTGCAAGGATAGGTCATTGAAGTAGATAAAAACCTGTCAACTTGCAGCAATCCAAGCTCTTTATTAAATTCATACTTTATAGGCTCAGCATTTGCACCTATTTCAATTATCACACTCACTGCATCTGCTGTCGTAGTTATTTTACTCAAATCCATAAATTACCTCTTACTTTAAGAGTAAGTATTATATAACATACACTTCTTAGTTGCCACATTTATATAATTTCATCTTTATGAACAGAAATCTGCCTGAGAATCAACTAAATCAACTTGGACAAATAAATGGCAGCTTTGCAGCCCGTTTTTATGAATGAAGACAAGATATTGTAACCAAACGCACCTTCAGCATTGTGTTCAATTGCAGTGTCTCTGTGCTCTAACTCCTCATCGCGAAACTTACTTATAGTTTCTCTTAGTTCTCCATCTTCTAAATGCGAAACTTGCTCTTTATAGTGCTCCTCGATCACTTCTTCGACTGCGGCAGTGCAAGCCATAGCAGCCTTTCTTCCCATAATGGCAGTTGCAACACCAAGTGACACTCCCAAAACACGCCAAACTGGCAATAAAACAGTAGGACGAACTTTTTGCTCTTTGATTTTCTCATTAAAATAGTGAAAGTGCTTTTTTTCCTGCTCTTCCATTTCAATTATTTCCTTGATTATAGAAGACTTTTTAAGAATAAATTTTTGACCAGAATAGATGCAAATAGCTCCATATTCTCCAGCATGATTTACCCTAATTGCCTGCTGCAAAAACTTACTACCGCCATACCTTAAGTTATTTAAATTTCTTTCTCTCTCCACAATACATTTTACCTGACACGAACAGAGCCGCTATAAGATAAATTAAGTTCCACGTTGCTAGGGAAACGCCTAGAACATAATGGGGTCTGTCACAAGAAGGAGAGTAGTTAGGGTTTAAAAGGTTATTTCTCAGCTCTTCTACGCTAACGTTACCGCTTGCTTGTTCTGTGCATCCTAAAATATCATGGAATAAGCGGAGTTCAAGACCTACATGATAAAAAGATATTATCGCACCGATGAGATAACTGCAAAACATTGCATAAACTAAAATTTTGTTGTCTTTAATCATGTATGCCACTGCGAGTAATCCTGCAACATAGTAAACTATCCGCTCGTATATGCATAATTTGCATGGCAGCATATTAAAAAAATACTCTAGCACATATGCAAAAATTAGAGCAACGGCGCTTGACAGCAGGAAGATTGTAGGAGTTCTGGAGTTATTACGCATGACCTTTGAGTTAGCTATTACAAAGACTTCTTAAAGTATAAAGCAGAGTACTCATTTTGCATAGGGATTTTTATTCTTCTTCAAAAGCAATCTGACTGGTACGCCTTCAGCAAAGAAGTTTTTTCTTAGGTCATTAACTAAATAGCGTTTATAACTTTCATCAACACTTTCAGGCATGTTGCATATTAAGGAAAAAGCCGGAGGTTTAGTGCCAACTTGAGCAATATACTTCATTTTAATTGCTCTACCTTTGACAAGCGGGTGGGTGTGCCTATTTAGAGCATCAATTAGCCAGTTATTTAACTTTGCAGTACTGATTTTCCTGCTTAAGAACTCGTTTACTTCAAGACACTTGTCTATCACATCATTGCAGCGCATGCCTTTTAACGCAGAAATCGTTATAGTTGGCACTTCCAAAAATAACCGAGTTACTTCCTGTTGTTTTACAAATTTTATCAACTTGCTCCTGTCATCTTTATTTATTAAGTCCCACTTATTTAAGACAATGATAATTCCCTTTCCTCCTTTGATCGCAGCTTCACCGATTGATAAATCCTGTTGCTCAATACCCACAAGGGAGTCTAGCATTAAAGCTATCACGTGAGAGCGTTTTATTGATTCCATGCTCTTCTCAACAAATCTTGATTCTAAGTCATCTGTAACATTCGCCTTTCTACGGATTCCGGCAGTGTCAATCAGAGTAATTAGCTTTCCACCATGATCGTATGTAATATCCACAGAGTCACGTGTGGTACCTGGTTCTGAACTTGTTATTAGCCTATTCTCTGCAAGTAAGCTATTTAAAAAAGTTGACTTCCCAACATTTGGGCGGCCGATGATTGCAATCTTTAGCTTAGTAAACTCATTAGCTTGATCCGATGTCATTCCGGTGCGTGACACTGGAATCTGCTTATTTTTTTCTGGATCCAAGTAGTCAGCTACTTGAATGACAGGAGAGGAATTTATAAAAGACTCAATAACACCAGCTAATGCATCGTAGAGATCAACCATGCCAAGGTTATGTTCGGCTGAGATGTACACTGGGCCTATGAAATCAAAAAACTGCAAGTAATCAACATTTCCTGACCTATGACTTTCACATTTATTTGCTACAAGTATTACAGGTTTATTTGTCTTCCTCTTTAGCCACTTTGCAAATTCTTTGTTCTGTTCATTTTGCACTTTTGCATCAACAAGAAAAAAAATTACATCCGCACTCAATAAAGAAAACTCTATTTGTTCAATAACTTGCGGTGAAAAATTGGTTTGGTCGTTCCACCCTCCTGTATCAATAATTTTGAATTCTAAATCGCTAATTCTTCCAATTCCCTCACGTCTATCCCTCGTTACCCCTGGGATGTTACTAACCACTGCTGCTTTTCTTCCCACCAGCCTATTAAATAGGGTTGATTTGCCAGCATTTGGCAAGCCTACTATAGCGGTTTTTAGCATAGTTTGAGCACATGTTCTACAGAAGTAAATTATAATCAAAATTTTTCAATTTAACTATTGACTTTACAGGTTACATCAATGTTCTAAAACCAAGATATTTTATCTTGATTTTATTATGAAAAATATAGGGGGTAGTTATGCCAGTATCAGAGCAAGTATATAGTGCGGGCGATGAAAATCTAAAACAACAAAAGCAGCAGAAGCGTTCATATGAAGATATAGAACGCCCAGAAGAAACAAACGATTACCAGTTAAGCATGACAATATATAAACAAATTGAGAGAGAGAA
>NZ_JAHDJT010000030.1 GCF_023661085.1 Wolbachia pipientis | reverse complement strand
CCGAGGTAGCTAGTTATTCCACTCTCTATTTTAAAATCCGGCGTTGGGTGATGTCCTAAACGACTTATAAGCGCGTTTCAGCTTATATAGGGAAAAACCCGAAGTTTTAAAAAGACATGCAGCGCACATAGTGCGAAAAATTAAACAATAGTACGCCAAATACAAGTTCCCTTGTCATTTTAACCTGTACAGATTGGGAAGTTAAACAAATAGCTTCATTACTATGATAAGGGTATCGGCAAAGGTTGTCAAGTAATTTTTGCACCTGATTTAAAACTAGAGGGCTCAAATGGAAAGCTAAAGTGTACGTTCAATAGCACTTTCTATAAGAGAGATAGTATTATCTATTCCATAAAGCTTTACAAAAGACCCCATTCTTGGCCCGGTTTTTTGGCCAAGCAGTGTTTCATACAGCAGCTGAAACCAATCGCGTAAGCTGCTGTAATTATGTTTTTTTCCAATAGAAAAAACCTGAGATTGAATCTCTTCAGCAGTAGCCGTAATAGGCAGAGAATGTAGGATATTCTTTAAATCTAGCAACGTTTCTTTCTCCTTTTCATTTGGAGCCTTATATGCTTTCGTTGGCTTGACAAAGTCGTGATAATATCTAACTGCGAAACCTGAAAGCCTATCGAGCATTTTGTTGTTTTTCGGTGTAACGTTCGGTGCATAAGTGGATATAAAACCCCAAAGAATCTCTTTATTTTCAGCGTTACAGGCTGCTGCTAGGTTTAAAAGCAATGAGAAATTTATGCCTGAAGTTTCGATATTAGGAACGTTACCCTGGTGAATATGCCATACAGGACTGTTTACATTCTTTTCTTCACTCTCATTGTAACGCTTAACAAACTCCAAATATTCATCAGTTGATTTTGGTATAACATCGAAATATAAACGTTTAGCCTTTTTTGGACTCTGAAAAATGTACAACGCCAAGCTCTCTGTCGGTGCGTAAGTGAGCCATTCTTCAATTGAAATGCCATTTCCTTTTGATTTCGATATCTTCTTTCCTTCTTTATCAAGGAAAAACTCATAGCAAAATAGAAGTGGCGGCTTTTCTCCAAGTATCTTGCATATTTGACTTGAAAGCACAGCAGATGGAGTCAAATCTTTTCCATGAGCTTCGTAATTAACTCCAAATGCGGCCCATCTCATTCCCCAATCTGGTTTCCATTGCAACTTGCATCTTCCTTTTATCACTGGAACTTCTATTTTTTCTCCATTTGCATCTTCGTATGTAATTGTTCCTTTGTCTATGTTACTTTCAATCACTGGAACTTGTAGAACTTGGGAAGTTTTTGGACATACCGGCAAGAATGGACTATAGGTCTGCTGTCTTTCTTCTCGAAACGATGGAAGCATTACATCCATCACTTTATCATAATTTTTCAGTAAAAGTAAGAGCTTTTCATCGTAAACACCAGACTTATAACACTCTGTAGCACTTCTAAACTCGTATTCAAACTCAAATAAATCAAGGAACTTACACAGCAATGAATTCATGTGATGACCATAACTCTCATGAGTGCCAAATGGGTCAGGTATCATGGTTAGTGGCTTGTTTAAGTGTTCCCTTAGCATCTCCTGATTTGGCACATTGTCTGGTATTTTTCGCAAACCATCCATATCATCGGATACTGCAATGATTTTGATTTTTATACTAGGAGCTATTTTCTTTAGTGCATTTGCAACAACTGTAGTGCGAAAAACTTCTCCAAAAGTACCAATATGCGGCAAACCTGAAGGTCCATAGCCAGTCTCAAATATTATCTCTTTTTTGTTAGGAAACTCTTGTAATATTTTTTCTGCTTCTTGAAACGGCCAACTTATCATCATTAGGGCTAAATTACTTATCTTACCTAAAGTGCTACTCATTTCAATGGATTTTTAATTAATGATGTAGTATTAGTGTTAGAGCTATTAATTAGAAGGGCAAGGATATGTCTACAGGTAATATACAAACAGATCAATTATTTAAAGGTCTTACAAGACCTGCAATGCTTTTTGGTGTGAGTTATATGTTTGCAATATTAAACGTTCTAACTTGCATGCTAATTTTCATTAATTCAAATGATCTTAGAACTTTCTTGATGTTATTTGGGATACACGGACTTGGTTATATAGCTTCTGCAAAAGAACCATTGTTTATTGAATTATTTATGGTAAAATTAGGAAAATGCTCCAAGTGTTTAAATCGTTTTTATCACGGAGCCAATTCTTATGATGTTGCTTGAAATTATGCGATGCTAAGATTTAGAGCTATTCAATCGAAGAATAAATCTATTCTGGGCAGGGAGGTTCACGCTGCAGAGTTTATACCGTATTCTTGTTACTGGAACAGCACAACCTTAATAACAAAGCAAAACTGGTTAGTGAAGTTTATCAAATTAAATGGCTTCGCATTTGAAACAGCCGATGATGAAGATTTGGTAATACAAAACAAGATCAGGAATCAGATGCTAAGAAGCATTTCATCCCCGGCATTTAGTTTATATTTTCACACCATTAGGCGTAAAAAAAACATTTTTTCCGATGAGTTTGCAAGTCAGAATTTGCCGAACTTTTTTGCTAACCACGTAAATCTAAAATGGAGAGAAAAACATGCAACAAGGCAATCGTTTATTAATGACTTGTACATTACAATTATTCGTAGAGCAGATACAAAAGGAGTAGAATTTTTATCGCACCTACTAAAAAAATTCGGACATGTGACCTCAAAACATGCTTGGGAAAGCGATATGCGTGCTACTTATGAAGACTTAGAGGAAACAACAAACCGTGTGGTAACGAGCCTTAGGAATTACTCACCTAAAATCCTTGAAGTAAAAGAAACCCCAAACGGCCTATTCTGTGAAATAATGGAATTTCTATCTAGGATTGTAAATTGTGGCTTTGTTACAAATACACTCCTTCCGCTAAAAACTGAAATATCAAGATACTTACCGGTACATAGGTTATTTTTTGGCCGTAAGATGATACAGGTTGTGACTCATAATGAAAGTAAATACGCTGGAATAGTTAGTATCAAAGAGTATGGAAATAATACTTCTGCAGGTATGCTCGATTCTTTTTTACAACTTCCTTATGAATTTATCATCACACAGTCTTTCCAATTCACAAATAGGCAAATGGCAATTGCAAAAATGCAGATACAGCAAAATCGGATGATACAATCTGCAGATAAAGCTATTTCTCAAATAGCAGAAATCTCTCATGCACTTGATGATGCAATGAGTGGTAAGATTGCGTTTGGTGAACATCACTTAACTATCCTATGTATAGAGAAAAACCCTAAATCATTGGATAATGCTTTGTCGTTGGTAGAATCAGAGCTTTCTAATTGCGGTGTTTACCCTATCCGTGAGAGAGTTAATCTTGAACCAGCATTTTGGGCACAAATTCCTGGTAATTTCGATTATATAGTAAGAAAAGGTACAATAAGTAGTCTTAATTTGGCCGGTTTTGCATCTCAACATAATTATCCTACTGGTAAAAAATTCAATAACCACTGGGGAGATGCTGTTACAGTTTTTGACACAACATCTGGCACCCCATTTTTCTTCAACTTTCATATAAGGGATGTTGGGCACACTATGATAATTGGGCCAACTGGTGCTGGTAAGACTGTTTTAATGAATTTCTTATGTGCTCAAGCAATGAAATTTTCTCCAAGAATATTCTTTTTTGATAAAGATCGTGGTGCAGAGATTTTTTTGAGAGCACTTGGTGGTATTTACACTATAGTAGAACCTAGAACTAAAACAAATTTTAACCCCCTACAACTTGACGATACTCCTGATAATAGAACATTTTTAATGGAGTGGATAAAATCTTTAATCTCGGTATACAACGATAAATTCACTTCAGAGGATATTGCACGAATTAATGATGCAATTGAAGGAAATTTTAAACTGAGAAAAGAAGACAGATTTTTAAGAAATCTAGTGCCATTTTTAGGGCTTGCAGGCCCTGATACTCTAGCTGGAGCAATATCTATGTGGCATGGTGATGGTTCTCATGCTGCAGTATTTGACAATAAAGAAGACTTGTTAGATTTTTCGAAAGCAAGGGTATTTGGCTTTGAAATGGCTAACTTGCTCAAAGATCCCGTTGCTCTTGGGCCGGTCTTGATTTATTTGTTTCATAGGATTAGTATATCTCTTGATGGCACTCCATCTATTATTGTTCTTGATGAGGCATGGGCGTTAATAGATAATCCAGTTTTTGCACCTAAGATAAAAGACTGGTTGAAAGTGCTGAGGAAATTAAATGCTTTTGTGATTTTCGCTACTCAGAGTGTTGAAGATGCAAGTAAAAGTGCTATTAGTGATACGCTTGTACAGCAAACAGCAACACAGATTTTTTTGCCAAATCTGAAAGCTACTAGTGTCTATCGGGATGTTTTTATGTTAACTGAACGTGAGTACATACTAATTAAACACACAGATCCAAGCACTAGATTTTTTTTGGTAAAGCAAGGAGTCAATGCTGTTGTGGCTAGAATAGACTTAAAAGGCTTAGATGATATAGTCAACGTGTTATCCGGACGTGCAGAAAGTGTTCTATTGTTACATGATATACTAAAAGAGGTCGGAGACGATCCAAAAGTATGGTTGCCTATATTCTATCAGAAGGTAAAAAATGTTTAAGACTAAGCTATCATTGCTATTAATTGCGATATTTTTATTAAATATCGATTTTTTACTCTCATATCCAGTGTTTGCAGATGAGGTAAGTGGTACTGAAAAGACGGAATTCGTTAGTAGGTTCAATTCTGCTGGCAGTTTCAGTCGCGCCTCCAATCCCGATTGTGGAGCATTTAAGACAGCTGCAGCACTTGCTGGAATAGCGATTGCTGTTGGTGCAATATTTACTGGTATTGTTTTGATCATTTCTTCTGCTGGTTTGTTTACTGCTTTTGTTATTGTTGGAATGATAGCTGCGATTGTTGGGGTCTGGAAAGCTATAGGAGGGCTTGTTATTTGTCAACATAGTTTTGTTAGACATCCAGTTGTACGCGATCATGAGGGAAAATATAAAAACTTCAAACTAAAAAACACAAGTTATAGTGATTACACGGATAAGAATTATCAAACTGAGAATGAATATTTTTCTGCACTACGAGAAAAATCAGGAAAAGATGGAAAACAGACAGAAAAAGAGATTTTAAACTTTACTAATTGGGATGTTGTTAATGTCAATAGAGAAAACTATTACTGGCCAAAAAATGGTGCGCAATATAGTGAGTATATAGAAATATGTCACCGAAACCCTTTAACGTTTGGCAATCTTTTTAAGACGAATGACTTTGATTTTAGAGGGGAACCTGGATACATAGATTTTGATGTCAGGGAGAAAGATACCGGATATGTAGATGGGTCATGGTCGCCAAAAGTTGATGGCGACCTAGAGTGCAAAGTTCTTAAAGCTGGACAGAGCGAAACCATACATGGATCAACATTCAAAGCAGTAAGAAAGATGGGCAGGTTGTGCGTAGAGTTAGCAAGTGTGAAAATGCTTGGTATCGAAATGACTCCTTGGCCGCAAGGGGTTGATATGGGATGCACAGAATTGCCACCTGAGCCAATGGCTCCTATGTGCAAGGAGTCTAAGATGAAATTTAAAACCAAGGGTGGCGACACAGTTGTCACGGATAGAAATACTCTTAAGGATCTTCTCAAAGGGAGTGGAAATGAGAATAAAGATTACAAAACTCTGATAAAGGAAAGAGAAGGAAAGGGAGAAATTTTTGTAGGTTATGACAATGCTGGTTGTTTTAGCTCGTATATCTCTGAAGCTTGTTATAACCAGGCAGGGAGTAAATCATTAGCTCCTATTCCCGTAACTTCTATGATAGTGCAATGCATTAAGGAATCGTTAGATAATTTAGTTGCAGGTATTGATTCAAGTGGCAGCCCACTTAGGGATAAAAATGGACGTAATAAGGGAAGTTTCTTATCTGTGGCACAAAAAAGACTGAAGAACACTGTAACTGCTGTTTTGGTTTTAGCTTTAATACTGTTCTCTATAAGAGCTATGTCTGGTGGAGTGCACAGTCCACAAGAAATGTACATGTTAATCATTAAATTTGCTTTGGTGATTTATTTCACAACAGGCGATACCATGTCTCATTACTATGGAGAATTAACAAAACTTTCAAATGGTCTGTCAGAGATAGTGCTCAAAGCTTCATCTGAAAGCAAAGGTATATGTAATTATAATGCAGGTACAGATTATGAATACACACGTAATGGAAAAAAGATATCTTACAGTTATCTTGCACCTTGGGACAGGCTTGATTGTAGAATTCTATTTTACCTAGGAGCGCCTTTAGATGGAATTGGCAGCAAAATTGGTACTGGAAGTGTAGGGATATTGGCTGTTTTACTAGGTGCTGCTCCTGTTTTGTTAGTAGCAGGCTCCATAATCGGTATCATTTTCGCCGGTGGGCAGATCTTAGTAGCTCTTGCCTGTATATTCATGGCCGTTATGATGATGATGGTTATTTTGTGGATGTGCTACGTATTTATCTTATCTTTAGTTGCCCTAAGTGTGATTATCATCTTATCGCCTTTGTTTATTCCTATGGTTTTATTCCAACACACTAAAGGATACTTTGATGGGTGGATAAGAGAGTTGATCACCTATAGCCTATACCCTGTTATGCTTTTTGCGTTTCTATCCTTTATGTTTATAGCATGTGATAAAATCTACTTTAAAAATTTGAACTTTGAACCGGATAAGCTATATGAAGAGAAACAAGCAGAACTCTCAGGTGGTCACAAAAAACAGTGGTTCAAACTGAAAAGCGGTGAATGTGATAACAATGAAGATACTCTTGCATGTATGATGCAGAATTACAGCTTTAAGAAAAGCAGCGTACTTGGTCTATTGGACTTTACATACATGGAATTTAGCAGTTCTCTCATTGGAGAACTATTAAAATTAGCTCTAATATTATTCCTATTTTATCACTTTTTGCATATTCTGCCAGGAATGGCTGCAGAACTTTCTGGTAATTACAGGGCAGCACTTGGCTCTGGTGATACACCTGCAAAAATGATGTCAAAGGCCTTTTCTACAGGTAAAGCTATTGCTGGGGCCATTGGTAAAGCTAAATCTGGGGATGCTGCTGGAGCTGCCAAGGAGACTAATAAGGTTAGAGATAATGTGAGTGGGTCTAGTAAGTCTGGTGAGTCTGCTAGATCTAGTGGTGGTTCTTAGTCTAAAAAATGAGTGACAGATGCTTAAACATTTAAGTAACCAAAATTTGGTAAGTTATGCATAAGTTTTTGTTGATAGTGACACTCTTTATATTGTCCAGTTGTGAGTATCACTGTATTAAACCAGAAAGCTTATCAAACTTGCGCGAAAAACTAGATGTAGTGTCAACAGAGCAGAAGTGGGTTGATTCTGGTGTCCATATCTCAGATAGTGTAAAAGTAACAGAGATTAGTATAGTGCCTAGCAAGGTTAATTTTTGTCCTAAGCGATATGAAGATTTTGCAGTTCAAGCTGGGACAAATGACGTTACATTATCGAAATTCGCGCTTAAAGCTGGTGATTTGATAAGCTTTAGTGTTATTGGGAGTAAAATGTGTAAAAGTAAAGAGGATAGTACAAAAATCAGGTACATAAAAATTGATGAAAAATGCAGCGATAAAGAAGAAGAGTATTTTGCACATGTTTTAAATCGAGAAGAATGTCAGGCAATATGGCAAAATGGAGAATATAAGTACACAATATGTCCTAACAAACTCATGATAGGCAATGCAGAGTGGCTGCCCGGGCAAGAGTACTGGAGTTCAGATTTTTCAAAACCAGACCAAAAAAAAAGAAGAAAGGAGATTGGGAATATTAACTCTATAAAGCAGGGGGAAAATATAGACTGTAACAAGCTTTCAAGCGATCAGAAAAGTAAGATGGATACGTACATTCTGAATCTTGCATGCAAAAATACATGTTATTACTCTGGTCAAAATTGTGTTGAAATTGAATCCAATACTATAGATGATGGCAACTTGATTAAAAGCCTTGATGACACTTTAGTTGCTGCTGAAGATAAAGCAAGCGAAATTACTAAAGTTACTAAAAAGATTTCAGGAAAAGGAGGGATAAAGACTTATATCCCATCGTTAGTAGTGTCAATGGAGAAAGAAGAACTTGAACCCGAGAGAGGCAATATACGTACTAATTATGACTATAAAATAGAGAATGATCACCCCAAAGGTGAGAAGTTAACTTTCACCTTTGCTTGTAAAGACCGATGTAAGGGTGGCTACAACATGAGAGTAACAAAAGTTCCTAATCCTACTAACCTAAAAAATAGCTTATATATACGTGTGTCTGACACATTTCCTAAGCATAACTCTGGTGAAAACCAGGGAGATATACTTGTTGATATTAACGAAGTTCATGATACTAAGTACATGGAAAGCTTAAAAGACAAGCTAAAAAACAAAAGCGGCACCATATATTACGGGGTAAGAGACCATGGTTGCGATTATAAGGAAAACGAAGGTCAGTTCAGCATTAACCTAACGACCAAAGAACCACCTACAAGAACTTTTAGTGTAATATATAATTTTTTTGATGAGAAAGTAAAAACTGCATTTTTCGGTTCTAGCTACAAAGATCCAAATGCGATTCACTCTGAGTCTAGCCCTGTAAAGTCTCTTTATCAAAGTTTTGTAGCGTCAAATAGAACGAAGACCATTCGATCCACGATAGTATCGCTGTTAGTATTGTACATAGTATTGTATACTCTTTATTACTTTTTTGGCTTAACTCATGTTTCTATATATGAGTTTTTAATTATATGTGTAAAGATAGGAGTTATTACCCAACTGCTGCGAGATAATAGTTGGGATTTTTTTTATAACAATGCTTTTTCTATCTTTATCAATACTCCAAAACAGTTGATAGAAATAGCAAATTTTAGGGGCACGACATTAAATGTTTTTGAGTTTCTCGATTTGCCGTTGAATAGATTTTTATCATCACATTCAGTGTTATTAATAATATCTCTTATATTTTCTGGACCTCTAGGCATTGTATCTTTTTGCTTAGTGATTTGGGGCTTAATAATAGTGGTATTATCTATTTTTAACGCCTTATTTTCTTTTGTTACGTCTATAGCAATAGTTGCGCTATTGCTTTCTCTAACACCTATCTTTATTATCTGCCTTCTGTTTACATACACTAGACAGATGTTTCACAATTGGGTCAAAAATTTGGCGAGATTTGCGATTCATCCAGTGGTGCTTTTAATTTTTATATCGCTGATAAGCCAAGCTATGGATTACATCATATATTCAGTGTTTGATTTTGAGGTTTGCACTACATGTATACTTAATGTTAACCTAAAGATTTTTGAATTTTGCATCTTCTATGGATATGCTTCTAAGTATACACCTAATATTGCCGCTATGATGGCTTTTGTTATCTTAGGTCATGCTATGAAAGCTTTAGTCGAAGCTTCTTCGAAAATATCTGACTCGTTGTTTGGTGCTTATGTGCACGAAGAACCTGGAAAACAATATCAACAGAGCCTAATGGGACTGGTAGGACTAGATGAGCAAAGCGTTCACGGAAGACAGGCTGGAGGAGGAGGTATTTCTCAACCGTCAGGTACACCAAGCAAAAGACTTGAGTTACCAAGGGCTCAACCGTCTAGGGGGCCAGGAGGATCAGGAAACACATTATGATAAATAGGAGATTACTATTATTTGTATTATATCTTGCAATTACTGGCTGTAACATAGATTGTGTCGAGCCTGGACTGCAAAGCAGAAATACTAGTGTTAACGTGAATGTTCCAGTTCGTAAAGCTGATGAAGGAGTTAAAATCCATTGGGTTGATTCTGGTCAAGTAATTAGTAAGAATGACAAAATCAAATTTACCCTTGACGGATCAGTAAATTTTTGCCCCCATAAAAAAGACAAGAATCCAAGAAAAGTACTTGTTCCTGCCGTATTTTGTGCTGATGGTTCAATTCCAAATTATAGTAAAGCTGCAAATATTAACGATGTGCCTAATAATTACGGCGTTGACGAAAGAGGCGTAAATGAAAACGAACTGTGTGGTGGTAGAGGATTTGGTAGCGATAGACGTTATGTAGACACTGGAATTAAAGTAAATCCTGGTGATAAGTTAAGCTTTAGCTTGGTTCCTAGAGAGATAACAATTGATTATGACAACCCAGGAGAAAAAATCAGCTTTGATGACAATTGTTATAGAACCGAAACAGGAGATGAAAAAGTGCTAGCAAGTGAAATACTGAGTATTAGCGAGGAAAAGGGAAAAGAATTTTTTTGTGAGGGCAAAGATGGAAAAAGAAATAAAGTAAAATTTTTACCTCTTGATAAAACAAAAGTAAAGAAAAGAAAAGTGTTAGTTGGTAACGGCTACACTCCATATGATAACAAAGTGCATTTTAATAGATATTTCATTAAGGACGACACACCATGGGTAAATGGCGCGCTGTTAGATTTGCGACGAGCAAAAGTAGGGTTGAATGAATTATGCGACGGAAAAAACTGCGATTTTAACAAGGTAAGAAGTCATAACTCTATTAAAATAGGGTTAGAAAAACTATGCGACGGAAAAAACTGTAATCTTAACGAGATAAAAAAGTATGGCTCTTATGAGCTTAATTGTTACTACCAGAACATATGCTACACCAGAGAAGGTATACTCAATGAGTATTTGCGTAAAAAAGGAAACCGAAATTGTGTCTCCTCTATAAGATACAAAAAATACGATACTAACAACAGTACATGCAACATGTATTCTCACCTTAAAGAGGTTGAAGGCAAGCTTAAGGAAATTAAAGAAAGTAAAGGTAGCTCTGGTTTTACGTCAACCGGTGAGGAAGACATCGAAAATATCTTCTGGGCTGAAGCTCTTGTTGCGAAAATTGGTAATTTTGACCCTACAGAGAATCGTAGGTTTGATAGGGAGAATGGTGGCGCTAAGGGTGCTCAATGCCTCCCAAGAGAAAGGGGTGCAGGTGAAAATGATAAGCGAGAAGGGTATGATTATGTGCTTAAGTGTTCAAAAATCAGCGATAATTTTGAAGATTTTTCTTTAAGGTTGAATTATAATTATGAAGTAAACGGAGATGTACCGCCTGGCAGTGATGTAATGCTCGCTATTGCAGACTATGATCACTATGGAGCTAATAGGGGTGGGTACCATGTTGAAGTAACCAGATCATGTGAATACATTAATGGCCAAAAACTGTATATGTATTTAGGTAATGAGCCACCTAAAGATTTGAGTGGCGTGGGAACTAATGATTTCAAAGTAGTAGGGGTAAGAAACGAAAAAGATAAGTATATCACATTAGATATAATAAGCGGAGAACATTTTCAGGATGGAGAATC
>NZ_JAHDJT010000002.1 GCF_023661085.1 Wolbachia pipientis | reverse complement strand
GTTTTCTTGTCATTTTAACCTGTACAGATTGGGAAGTTAAACAAATAGCTTCAGTACTGTAATAAGGGTAACAGCGAGGGTTGTCAAGTAGTTTTTTTGTTTCTATTGGGTAGCTTTTTTTCACTGTTGTCTGTCCGCTTTCTGTGTAGTGGATGCAACCTCCTTTAATAAAAATTCAACTAATTCCCATAATAATTATATTAGCTAACAAGCTAAAGGCAGAGGGTTATTAGTGAGGAAGAATATGAACGCTGAAAATATACAACAGGAACACATTTATAATGAACGCATTCAAGAATTTTTTCCTTTATTTGATAAAACAAAAAAGGAAAATGATCCTATTTATAACGCTAGGGTTGGTTTTAACACAGTAAAGTTTTTAATAGAACGCCCTAACTGGAATGAGGATGAAAACAAAAATAAAGCTTATGAGTTTATTCTTCAGGAATGCGACAAGATAAAGAAAGCTAGAAAAGAGCTCGAAAGAGAAGTTCAAAAAAGGTTGAAAGATTATATTGAAGGTGGTGTTAAGGAGGATGGTGTTAAAATATACGGTAACCACGCAAGTATTACGCTGGAAGACAATAAAAAAGAATTCAAAATCAGCGAATTTTTAAATAGTGATTTTTGTCAGAAAAATGGAATCTCTGGATTTTCAACCCTGCATAGCGACGGAAAGAGCGGAATGCACGGTTTTGTTGCCGAGGAAGAAGGAAGAAAAATAAGACATTATGTCGTAACCGATGGTTCATATGAAATAACGCTAAATTGGTATATGAATGGGGAAAAGTGTACTATCAAAATTAATATTGATAAAGATGGTGTAGACCTTATTGAACGTAATGGAGTTACTGATGCTCAGTTACAAGCGAACAAAGATGTAAAAATAGGTGGTTTATTCTTGTACCAAATACAATTCAGGGAAAAAGGAAAAAAACAAGCGAATGAGATGCAAAAAGACAGTCAATCATTTGAAACTACAACAAGAATTAATGTTAGTAGAGATGTTGGCGTTCAAGCTACTCATATGAATCGAGGAGTTGGTTCTCGGACCATTATATCACGGTCTGATAGTGAAAGTGATTTAGGCTACGAAAGTCAAGAAGAGAGTTCTCAGAACAAAAGAACTCCTCCTCCACCGCTACCTAGAACTAGTTCACTTCCACCTAAAGGAAACGTTGTCAGTGAGCAAACTTCTGCCGAGCCTGCAATCCATAATCAAGATAATAGGCAAAAAGATGAACGGTATGACAGCCCTACATTCACCACGTTTGGATACACTGCGTCTGGAGAAAAAGAGACAGTTGCTGAGGAAGCCCTGCAAGTAAAAAGCGCTACGCTTGCGCCACCAACACAGGATGTTGCATTAAAAAAAGTTGCAGGTGCATTTAAGTCTGAAGGTGCTAAGAAGTCAGGTAATACCGGAGATAAACCACCACTGCAAGATGATGTAGCTTCGATTCTTGCGAAAAGAGCAGAAGCTGAATTCTTATATAGTGAAGATTTTGATAATGAAATCAATTCTCAAGAAGCTAAAGAAAAGCGCGAGCGTAGACAAGCAGCGCGAAAAGAAAGTTCTGAAGGTCGAGTTTATAACCTTCAATCGCTTTTTGAAGGAAGTTCTCAGAACAAGAAAACCCCTCCACCAGTAACACCTAGAACTAATTCACTCGAGAAAAATGTTTTCGATGAGCAAGGAGAGAATAGTTCTACTAAGTCTGTAAACCAAGGGCAAAATAAATTAAGCTCTAACGCAACTGATATGGCGCAAAAACAATTCATAGAAAACGTCTTAGAAAAAATAGAAAAAGGTAGCCAGTATAATCCTATACGTAATTGGCTAAAGGATAAAATTGAAGGCAAAGAAAATAATCAAAATCTAGATGTTCTAGAGGAAAAATTATCCCAAAAAAGTGGTCAAGGTAATGTTATAGAGAAAAGAGAGAGTGATGATAGCAAACCTCTACCTCCAACTAGTACTGGTGAAAATAAATATGTTGGTGACACTCAATTACAAAAAGGTTCTTATAGAAGTGGCCAGGAACCTGAAGAAGAAGAGAGCAATTTTCAAAAAACAAAAGAAGCATTAGAAGAGTGGAAGAAAAAAAGGTTAAATAATTATAGAAAAATTGACGAGGATATTAAAAAGGTTAGTTTTGATACACAAGAAAAAACTCAATCTCACCATACAAATGACCTAACTCCATTTGAGGAGCTTAAACAAAGATTAAGTCAAAAGAGCTATGGGTTAAAACAAGTCAACCCTAAAGCACGCTACATTAGTTCACAAACTAGAAAACACCTAACAGAAGCTGGGTTGCTAAAAGACGGCTTAGCAGATATAAAAACAGTGGTAGCTCCTGAAAGTAGAAACGATGAATTTAAGGAAACGTTAAATAGAGAGCTTGAAGCTGAGGAAAAAATTGAAATAAGTTCTAACAAGGTTTGTAATGAACCAGGTGGCCAACCTATTGATTCGGCTGACCAAGTAATGAACGAGTTAAGAGAGGCATTGGAAAAACCAGGTAGAGGATTAAAAAGACTGGCACGACAAATCGCGAGAACTCCTGTTACAAATTCAAAAAATCCATTCCTGGAACAAATAAAACATGATAAACCTATACATCGATGGTTAGAAAAAAAATTAGCAGAACGAGAAAATGCTGACAAGAACCAGCGCCACCGCTAATTAGGGACGAAAGCAACTAATTGTTATTGAGGTTAAAATAATTACTCAGCAAACAATAGGTTTCATGTAATGGCAACCCTATAACAGAAGAGTAGGAGCCGCGTAGGAACAATACGAACATTCCAGCAAGACCTTGTATATTGCATCCCCCTGCCTTATTTTTCCACTCTTCTGATGCTAAATAATATTTAATTTCTTGTTCACTGAGACGTTTAAATTTCACTATTGTAACTACAGTTCTAATATGCTGTTTGGACCGATTGGGAGTTAATAGGCACACACTGGTGTATACTCTATGCCTCCTTCCTGATAGCAAGCGAATGTATTTTTCTGCTTGCTCAACGTTTTCAGCTTTGAGCAATATCCTTCTACCGCAAGCAACAACTGCATCAACACCGAGCACAAAATAATTTGGGCTTGAGCTTTGTATTTTTTCAGCTTTACTCTTTGCCATACGGATTGAGTAATCTTTTGGAAGTTCCTTTTTTAAAGGAGTTTCGTCTATATCTGCTGGCAAAATTAAACCTGGCTTAATATTTATTTGTTTTAGTAGGGCTATACGCCTTTCTGATGACGAAGCAAGAATAAGACTATCTAGAGATTGTTCTGTCACTTGTACCTTTAAGTCTTCTAATTATCCTACCCTTTTTCGCATTCCTATCGTAAATACTCATCTCTACCAACACTCTATCTCCGATAACAATGCGTATTTTACTTCTTCTGACTTTTCCTGATAGATGACAAATGATCTCATGTTCGTTGTCTAGCTTCACTATAAATTCTGCTGCAGTTAATAAAGCAGTTACTGCCCCTTCCACCTCAAAAATTGTTTTCGATTTCTCGTCTTTTACCATTTGCTATTTATAATTAAACAACCTTTGTCAGTCTACCACAGATCTTAAAGAATATAAAAGACCTTTTGTACTACTCCCGTCATTCAACTCCCCTGTCTCATTGCCCGAAGTGCAGGTAACAACATGCCATCAAAAAACCTGTCAAGTACTTTTATTTAGTTTAACTGTATCTTTTGCCTTGTCCAATAGTCCATTAATGAAACCAACTTCGCTTGGTTTATCAAGCAAATCAGATGCAATGTTAGTATATTCATTAATAACAACTGGAACTGGTGTATCAAAATTAGCTAATTCACACATTGCAACACGCAAAATTGATAAGCTTAAGAGATTTAACCGTGAAAGAGACCAACTTGGATGTAAATAATGCTCTATTATCTTATCGTACTCCTCACTGTTTTTTATTACCTTACATGACAGCTTCTCTAAGAATTGGTAATCAAACTCCTCACATTCAAATATATCTGCTAACTTGTTTACATAGTTCCTAAGCTCACAATTTTCCAGCTCAAAAATGCTTTTGTCGTAACCTATAAAAATATTTGAGTAAGCAACTTGCACAGTAAGAAACCTTGCTGCGCTTCTTCTCATACGCCATCCCTTGTCTGTAGGTTCCTCCTCCATCAGCTTAATTTTTTGTATAAATCTATCATGTGCAAAACGGCTGAAGCTGCATGGCCACCGATGTTCCTTCTGTTCTTATCAGCCCTTACTAAAGCTTTATCTTTGCCGTCAGCGGTAATGACACCCATACCAAGAGGTACCGCATAACGCATAACAACTTCATTTAAGCCTTCGATTACTCCTTTACAAACGTATTGATAATGATCAGTCTCACCACGAATCACGCACCCAAGAGCTAAATAACCATCATAATTAACAGCTCCACTTTCGGCAGCAAAAAGAATTGCAGCTGGTATTTCAAATGCACCGGGAACCTCAATTACATCGTGACTTGCACTGCTGTCTTTTAATTTATCGGTTGCACCTTCAAGTAAAAGGTTTGCTATTTCAGTATAGTAAATTGAATTAACTATTAGTATTTTCGACATTTACCCCTCCTTTTCTTGTTAAAAATAACTTTATTAATGATTGCTGAATTAAAGTCATGACACTACTGAATATCCAATATATTACCAAACCTGCAGGAAAAGAGGAAAAAATGAAGATGGAAATATAAGGTAAAAATCTCATAACATTCACCTGAACATCATCTCTGTTGATCTGATCTTTTTCACTGATCTTCTGCTGAATTATCATGGTAACACCTAAAATTATAGGCAAAATACCTATAGAAATAGGGAAATTGTAACTAAATAACCCAAATAATGTAAAAATGTTTGTTGGATCGGGAGCTGAAAGGTCCTTAATCCATAAATAAAAAGGAGTGTGTCTCATCTCTATAGTAACAAATAATACTTTATACAAAGCAAAAAACACCGGTACTTGTACCATCATAGGAAGAATGCTCGACATTGGGTTTACGTTGTTTTTTTTGTACAATGCAATTATCTCCTTATGCTGTCTTAAACTATCATCTTTATATAACTCTCTTATACGAGCCACTTCAGGCTGCAAATTTTTCATTTTGAACATTGAAACATACGACCTATTAGATAAAGGCAGCATCAAAAGTTTAATCACTAAAGTCAGCAACAATATTGCTAAACCAAAATTTCTCAAAACGAAGTTAAAGTATTCAAGAAGTAAAAACACTGGCTTGGTTATGAAGTAAAGAACGCCAAAATCTACAGCTTTGTCAAATAAAGGTATACCTAAAGTACTTTTATAAGAATCCAGCAAATTCAACTTTTTTGCTCCAGCAAAAAAGTAATTCACATTAGAAACGCTTGCGCCAGGAAGTATGCTCTTGTAAGGCTTAACAAAATCTACTTGAAATTTATCAATGTTATTAACGTTCGTATGTTTAATGCTTACATTTATTTTATCAGATTTTTCAGGTATGATAGCTGTAAGCCAATACTTATCAGCAAAACCAAACCAATTCTTTTCATTTGTGTTTGCTTTTATTAGGTGTTTCTTGGCAACGTCTTTATATGTCCATTCCTCCAACTTGTTATCAAATGCACCTATTACTCCTTCATGTGATATCCAATAGGATTCGTTGATATTATCACGCTTACGGTTAATTTTACCATAAGGGACCAAGACTACATTATCCTTCGTATTATTTTCAATAATTTGCTCAACTTTAAACATGTAGTTATTGTCGAGGCTAATTTTCATCTTAAATAAAATGCCATTTTCATTATCCCAAAATAAATTGATTGCCTTTTGATTAGTAAGTTCAGTTTCATCTGCCTGCCAGACCGTTTTGGAATCTGGAACTTTAATTTTACCACTTGGATCCAGCCACCCGAATTCTGCAAAATATACATCTTCTGATTCCGCAGGTGAAAGTAGGATCACCTGCGGAGAAGAAGAATGTGGTTCTAGATGGTAATTAGTTAAAATTAGGTCATCAAACCTGGCACCTTTTAAAGAAATCGATCCTTTAACCATACTATTGGTTAAGCTAATCCTTTGTTCTCGAGTAGAATTAATAATTTCGGAACGGTTTTGGTGTATTATAGGAGCAAGGTCGTTAAAAGATTCTATGTGTTCAATATTTTCAATTGATGGATGGCCTTGGTCTGTATTAAGAAAATTATCGTAAATAACACGCCAAGATACCATAATTAACACTGAAAGGACAGCTGCCAAAATTAGATTTCTTGCTTCTGACATAAAATTTAAGCTAAATGCATTTCCTTAAAGTGTATATTAAATACTGTACTAAAACAATAAAATTTACTTATTTTTAATAATGACTTTTAACGCTAATCTTTAAAATTTATTTTAATAGCTTCAAATTTTAACAATATGAACGCGGTAAAAAATCTAGTTATTTGGCTACTGATAATAGTTATCACCGCAATGTTTATCGATTCACAAGGAGACAAACTAAGCAACAGATTTCTCAGCACTTTTTTACCATATAAGGGAAGGATCAAAAATAGTGGAAGTATTGAATTTACGAAATCATATGATGGACACTTTTATATTCAAGCTCAAGTTAATGGTCGTAACATAACGTTCTTGCTCGACACCGGTGCAACCGATATTGTTCTATCGCAAAAAGATGCAGTAAATGCTGGTATTAATCTGCAGAATATTCAAGATTTTAAAATATATGAAACTGCAAAAGGTCAAATAAGAGCTGGAGTAGTTCAAATACCTCAAGTTAAAATAGGAAACTTTCTAATCAATGACGTACAGGCCAGCGTTAATACTCATTCTATGTCCCATTCATTACTTGGAATGAGTTTCCTGAGATACTTTCACTTCACTATCAGAGATAATAAGTTGATATTATACCGTGAATCTGCTTACTAAAGCTCTGCAGGTCAATATAGGAGCAGAGATAAATATTGCAGAACAAGTGCCAATTGCAATACCAAAAAAGATAATCAAGCTGAAGTCTCTAACTGCACCTGTACAAATTAATGTCAAAGGAAGAGCAGCGAGCAAGGTCGTACCCGAGGTTAAGACAGTGCGAAACAATGTGGCGTTAATACTTGCATTTACCATTTCACTCATGTGTCTGTCCTCACCACTTTTTTGATATTCTCGAATTCGATCATATATAACTACTGAATTATTGATTGAATAACCAATTACAGTGAGAAGAGCTGCAACTGATGAGATATTAAACTCAATGCCAGTCAAGCTAATAAAACCGACGGTTAAAATCACATCATGAACCAGTGCGATTATTCCACCAAACCCACATTGCCAATTAAACCTGAGCCAAACGTAGAAAAATATTCCAACAATAGCAATCAACATGGATAATATTCCTTCAAATATCTGTGTTGAGCCTATTTGTGGACCAACATAGTCTATCTTACGATAGCTTATCGAGCCACCTAGCTTTTCTTCTAGTATGCTTTTTATCTTTTTAATTTTATCCTCATCTCCTTCCTCTTTAAAACGCATGACTAAATTGTCACCTGCTTTTGAACTCTGCGCCGTAAAGCCATTTTCTTTCAATACATCAAGAGCAGCATGATCTTCGCTCGAAGATTTTATTTCCATCAAAATTCCACCTGTAAAGTCTATGCCTAAATTTACCCCTCGTAGCACAACAGTGAGCATCGAAAAAATGACCAGAATAATACTAATGAGTGCAGTCAACTTTCTATATTTACTAAATTTGATATCGAGGTTATCTGGAATAAGTCTAACTGCCATGTTCTTTGCTTAAACTTAAATTTTATACACTTTTCAAAAGATTCACTAGTTTATTTTGTGATAGGAATCATGCAATTTCATCAGCTAATAAGAGCCAGTTATTTGGGAGATAACATCGATAGAGACGCCTAACCTAAGCAGATTCTGTGCAACTTCAACCTTAACTCTTTTTATAACCTTTTTTTGTGAACTTGCATGCTGTATGGTCCCAGAGATGCTGTAAAGCCTTTACTTTACCCCATCTTTCTTGTTGAACAGCCTTAACAATACATCTTTGTAGCCTCACAACAACTTTTTAGCATTTCTTCCATGGTAACTGGTTCCATGCTTCGGTGTTGTTGATATGTGCACTTACAGTTTTCCTTGTAATCATCTGCTTTCCTATCTTAAGTTGTTGACAAAGTTTCTTGTCACGAGGGACCAAATGGAAGTCTGCTCGTTTTCACGCGAATGCTGAAGAACTCTATCTCTTATTTCATTCTTGCCAGTAAAACCCAAGATATCATTAAGAAAGTGAACAAGAATATCTTTGTTTTTTTCAGTACCAAAGGTACGGCGAAATGCTACATCATTTTTAGGGTTGAGAAATTTAGAAAGAGCCATAATACTGAGATAAAGATTAATAATTATACATTATTATTAACAATTATTCAACTATATCTTTAGCTTACTATGGCTCAATAAACTGTGTTAAGCTTTGCAACAATCTTTCACATTTGCATTTTGTGGTTCTTGTGTTTCACTCACTTGAGTACTAGGCTTGAGTGCAAAGTATGTAATACCACCAACTGCCAATGCAGATGCTAGTGCTATACCAACCATTATCCACATATCTAATCTCACTGTACGATCAAGTGCAGTAAATGCTGCCAATCCAGTAGCAAGACCAACACCAACAACAGCAGTATACGTTGGAGCTTTTGATTGTTTTGATTGCTCAGTTGGTTGTTTTTGAGCTTCTAGTTCTTTGTTTCTCTTCTGTAACTGCTGGACTTGAGATTTTTGAGCTTCTAATTCTGTATTTAACTTCTTAACTTCAGCGTTTGTAGCTTCCAATACTTGTGTTTTCTGCTTTAGCTGATCAACTTGAACGCTCAGTTCTTCTATTTGATTGTCTTTCTTTTTTAACTTCTTGGCTAACTCGTTTGCGTCCTGCAACGTTGCAATGTACTCATCTTTCTGCTGCTTTGCAGCTTCTAATTCTTGTATTTGAGTTTGTAATTCTTGCTGTTTATTCTCAGCTTCCTTCTTTGCATTTTCTAGGTTTGTGTTAGCTTGAGCCAATTGAGCTTCTAGGGTAGTTTTTTCCTGCTCAGCCTCCTCCTTTGCAGCTTTTAACTCTTGTGTTTTAGTTTGCAATTCTTTCTTAGCTGTGTCCAATTGATCTTGTAACTGATCAGCATTATCTTTTAATTCTTTTATGAAATGTTTAGATATATTTACCTCAACCTCTGATTTACCATTCAAGCTCAACTTTTCTTTCATCTCTTGCAGATTAGCAGTGGGTTGTTCGTTACTTTGAGTTCCAACCGAACTTATAGACAGATGTACATCCTCCTCCACTTTTGTTTGTAAGTTAAAAGAACCAGTAATATATAGGTATCCATTCTCTAACGTAAGACCTGCATAAAACTCCTGATCAATTACTTTACCATTCTTGCCTATGTTTTTATACTCTTGAAATTTTTCGTACTGGCTTTGTGGGATGATGAGCTGTATTTGCTCACTTCCGCTTTCATTTGTGATGAGCCGTATTTTAGCTTGTACTTTTCCTTGTTCTGTTTCACTAGGCATAATAAACGCCAGTATTAAATAATAATACTAAACATAATACCTTTAAAGCCCAAGGTCAAGTAATATTTGTCATGCATAAAAACACATTGAAATTGCCGTCTTTACTTAGTTGTGTTAACTTAGAACTTAACATGGGGGGATGTTTATGTTAGAAGAAAAATACAGCTTTAAAGGAATTGAAGCCAAGAACAACATATTATGGGAAAACAGCAAAATTTATAAATGGAATGGTGAAAAGGGCAACACTTTCACTATAGACACGCCTCCGCCGACGATATCGGGGAAATTGCATATCGGTCATATATTCAGCTATTGCCACACGGACTTTATTGCAAGGTTTCAGCGCATGCTGGGGAGAGATGTGTTTTATCCAATTGGGTTTGATGATAACGGGCTCCCCACTGAAAGATTGGTCGAACAAACCTATAAAACCCGTGCAAAAGAAGTTGGCAGAGAAAAATTTATAGAGATGTGCTACGAGGTTATTGAAAAATCAAAGCAGGAATTCAAGGAATTATTTAAATCAGTTGGCATTAGTTATGACTGGAGTTTGGAATATCACACGATCAGCAAGGAAACTGTGACGCTTTCTCAAATGTCGTTCATTGATCTGTATAACAAGGGGTATGCATACAGGAAAATGCAACCCATCCTTTGGGACCCGGTTGACAAAACCGCAATTGCGCAAGCAGAAATAGAGGACAAAGTCTTTGAGTCGTCCTTAAGCACGATAGTTTTTTCCACTGAAGAAAATGAGCAGATCAAAATTGCAACTACGCGCCCTGAGCTGATTCCAGCATGCGTTGCAGTTTTTTGCCACCCAGAGGATACACGCTACACTCATTTAATTGGAAAAACAGCTACAGTAGCAATAACAGAGGAAAAAGTTCCAATTATAGCTGATGACAAGGTCAAAATAGATAAGGGCACTGGACTGGTTATGTGCTGTACATTCGGTGATGAGCTCGACATATATTGGCAGCAAAAGCATAATTTGCCGATGAAGATTATCATCGATCAGGATGGGAGGATAAGTCTAGATTTAGTCTGTGATAACAATAGATCCCAGTGTCAAGGCACTGGGATGACAAGAGAAGAGGCTACTGGGATGACAAGTAGTGTACTAAATGGACTAAAGGTTAAAGAAGCAAGAAGGAGAATAATTGAAATCCTGAGTGAAAAAGGGCTTTTGATAGAGAGCACTAGCATTTCTCATTCTGTAAAGTGTGCAGAAAGATCTGGTGCACCGCTTGAAATACTGCCTACATATCAATGGTTTATCAAGACCTTGGAAGAAAAAGCTAAAGTATTAGATAAAGTTAAGAAATGCAATTGGTATCCAGCTACTATGCGTAAACGCATGGAAGTGTGGATAGAAGGGCTAAATTGGGACTGGTGCATTTCAAGGCAGCGTTATTTTGGTGTGCCATTTCCGGTGTGGTATTCAAAACGTAAAGGAGAAGAAGGCAAAATCATTCTAGCTGAAGTGAAGGATCTGCCTATAGATCCACTCAAGGATTTGCCAACAGGGTATAGTAAGGAAGAGATTATCCCAGATCAAGATGTGATGGACACTTGGGCCACAAGTGCGATTACTCCTCAGCTAAGTGCACTGGCAGTAAACAATGAGCTTCACTTACCGAATCATCGCTATGACAAGATATTTCCTGCAGATCTACGTAGCCAAAGCCATGAGATAATAAGAACTTGGGCTTTTTATACAATTTTGAAGGCACATTACCATGCAAACTCCCTGCCATGGAAAAATATCATGATCAGTGGTTGGTGTTTAGCTGATGATAAAAAAAAGATGAGTAAATCAAAGGGTAACGTCATCACTCCTCATGTAATACTTGAGACCTATGGGGCTGATCTAGTACGCTACTGGGCAGCAAACTCAAGGCTTGGAGTTGATACAGTTTACTCTGAAAATATATTCAGAATTGGCAAGCGCCTCGTTACAAAACTTTGGAATGCCAGCAAGTTTGTTTCCATGTTCATGGAAAAGCACCAAACGGTAAGCATAAATTCCATCAGTGAGACGATGGATAAATGGATATTGTCCAAGTTATACAAAGTGATAGATAGAGCAACGAACAACCTGTTGCAATTTGAATACTGCGAAGCTTTGGGGGCAATAGAGGAGTTTTTCTGGAAAGATTTTTGTGATAATTACCTAGAGCTGGTGAAAAAACGTGCGTATGGGGATGGGATAAACAGTGAAGCAAACTTGAGTGCAAAACAGGGTTTGACATATGTGTTAAATATCATTTTGCGATTATTTGCACCTTTTCTGCCGTATATTACGGAAGAGATATACCACCAGTTGTATAGCTATAATTCTGTGCATAATCAAAGCAATTGGCCAAGTAAAGAAGAACTTGTCTATGACAAGCATTCTGAAGAAATGGGAGACAACTCTGTGCAGATATTGAATCTTGTGAGGAAAATAAAGGCAGATAATAATGTATCAGTTAAGCGTTTGATAAAAAAATTGACGATAAAAGCGAACATACGAGAGGATAGGTTGAATCAATCCGCGCAGGATGATTTGCAAACGGTTTGCAATGCTGAAGTAATACAGTGGAGTGAGGATGTAACAGGATTTACAACAGAAAATGGAAAATTTACCGTAGGTGCGGAGTTATGATAAGCATTTTCTCCCGCAGGCAAGGGAATTTCAACAAGAATACGCAACCATTATTGCCTTTTTATGGGAAAAATAATGAGTAACTTGTTTAAAAAAGCCAATTTACCTTATCTTGTAGTTAGTTCTTTAGCTACTCTTACGTTAATTTCATCCTTAGTGCTTGCTGTAACTTCTCAAATACCTTTCCCTCTAATTCTTGCTTTGGCTACGTTGTCTGTTTTGGTGATTGCGCTTTTATGTAAAGCAATTAGTAGTAATAAGAGAATGGAGGTTGAGAGAAGTAAATTTGCTGAAAAAGAGCAAAGGTTAGAGAATAAAATGTCTTTAGAAAAAGAAGCTGGAGAAGCTGCAAATAAAAAGATAGGGGAGTTAAGGAACCAATTAAATGAATCGACGAAAGAAAATCAAGGTTTAGATAAAAGAGCAAGAGGATTAAATGAGGAAGTAATTCGGTTAGAAGCTGAAAAAGATAATCTTTCTGAAGAAAAAGAATCCTTAGGGCAAAAGTTAGAAGATAAAACGAATCGTATAGCCGAATTATGCAGAATGGTAAATGAATTTGAAAAGATAATAAATGCGCCTTATAAACAGGAAAAGAAATCACACCGTGAACAACAAGTAAAAGAGTTGCGTTGTAGACAAATGAAGGAATTACGCTATGTACAAATGAAGAAATCATTGCGCCTCAAAATTTCACGCTTATATAAACAGTTACGAGAAGAAGAAAGTAACTTAGCTAAAAAAAAAGAATGTATAGCAAAACTAAAAAGGGAAATGAATATTATATATGGGGAACCAAAAAATAGAGAATTGGATAAAGAAAAAGAAGAATTGCAAGCAGAATTGGATAGACTAAAGAGTGAAAATAAGTGGTTTTCTCAAGAGAATAGTTGTGTTAAAAAAGAACTAGAAAAAGTAAAACAAGATGCTGATGTTGATGCAGAGGAAGTAGACAATGCATATCGTGCTAGTTGTAGTAAACAAACAGAAATACAAAATCTGCGAGCCATATTACATCAGCAATCAAAAAGTATAGAAGATTTGGAGAGTGAGTTAGACCAACAAAAAAAAGAAAATGAACAACTTGTGCAAGAGTGTCAGAATGAGTGCAAGAGGCAAAGAGAAGTATATGTAAAGCAGCTGCAAGAGCTTGAGTGCATTAAAGATGCAGAGATAAAAAGGTTGAATGATACACTCCATTCTCCTGAAAGAACAAAACAAAAACAGATAAATCAACAGAATTCGGTATCGCAAAAGCCAAAAAGTGCTATGCGGGCTAGAAGTTTTAGTCTAACATTAGAGCTAGAGAATGCAATAAATGATCCATCTTTTTTGAGAAGGCGATAACCTGAGAGAGTTATAAGAAAATTATGCAAGAAGGTATACGATGAATCCAATAATATGCGCACTAGATACACAAGATTTGAATAAGGTCGTATTCTTAGCTAATGCTCTACATGGTAAGGTTGGCATGGTAAAGCTTGGGCTAGAATTTTTTGCTGCTCATGGTCCTTCTGGAGTGAGGGAAGTTGCAAAGTGTAATATACCAATTTTTTTAGATCTGAAACTGCATGATATTCCAAATACTGTAGCTAAAACAGTTGAGGCAATAAAGGTCCTTGGTGTTGAAATATTAACGTTACATATAAACGGTGGAACAAAAATGCTAAAGGAAGCTCTAAGTGTAGTGAAAGGCACGAAAATGAAACTGGTCGGAGTAACCGTACTAACTAGTATGGGAAATGAGGATTTAAATGAGCTTGGAGTGACAAAAGAGGTGAAATCACAGGTAATTTTGTTTGCAAAGCTCGCAAAAAAGATTGGGCTGCATGGGATAGTCTGCTCTGCACTGGAAGCTCAGGAAGTGCGTCAAGAGTGTGGTAAAGACTTTACAATTATTACTCCGGGAATTCGTGTAAATTCTGGTCACGATGACCAAAAAAGGACAGCAACACCAAAAGAAGCAATGAGTTCAGGAGCTGATTATATCGTAGTTGGTAGGCCCATTACAAAAAGTGACAGTCCTGCAAATAGTGCGGAATTAATATGGAAATCACTCATTAATTGAGGTTGCAAAAAAAAATTTAAAAAAGTGCTTGACATGAAAAAACGAACATTGTATAGTGTTATTATCTTTCATATTTTTCCTCACTTAACTTAGTTAAGTGTTAAGTATTTAATAAGTGTGTGGTGTTGCGTAAGTGGCACCACATAGTTTTTCAGTCTATATTCTCAAAAATTAAGTTTTTTTCTACTTCGTTGGGTATACTCTATGATAGGAAAAATTTTCAAGTTCCAATCCAAGCATTGGAATGACAAACATAGACTGCATTAGGGTATCACCCAACACAAACCGTAATCATATTTCATCTTCAAAGGAGGCTATTATGTCGCTCACTGATATCGCTCACCGTGTTAATGAATTGGCTTCATCGTGGGAGCAATTTAAATTAATAAATGATCGCAGACTAAAAGAAATTGAAAGCAAAGGGCAAGCTGACTCTGCAACGATTGAGCAGCTATGTAAGATAAATGGTGATATTGATAATTGCAAAAAACGCTTGGATTTAATCGAAACTTGCAGCTCAGCGTCCAGAAGTGAGTACAGATTTTAACACGAACGATAAATATTTTTCTGATTATATCCGCAAAGGAGTGGAAAGCGGCTTATCGCGCAAAACTCTCAGCGGAGATGATAACGATATTGGAGGATATCTAATTACTCCGCATATTGTAAAACGTATAAACAAGCGAGTAACAGACTCGTCTCCAATGCGGCAAATATGTTCCAGTCAAAGAATCTCTACTGAAACATTGGACTATATTATAGAAGACCGTGACCGTGCTAGTGCAGGTTGGAGTGGTGAAACAGTAGATGATGAGGATGGTGGCAGTAAACCCAAGTATGATTTTGCAAAAGATACAGATACGCCTAAAATTCAAAAGATTTCCATTACAACTTACGAGTTATACGCTTAGCCACAGATATTACAAAAGCTGCTCTATGATGCGTTTGTTGATGTTGAAAGCTGGCTAGTGGAAAAGATTGCCGAGACTTTTAGTAAGGAAGAAAACGAAGCCTTTATTAAAGGTGAAGGCACTTTTCAACCTAAAGGGATTTTAGCTTATGACGATGGAAACAGTTACAATAAAATAGAGCAAGTTAAAACTAACAAATTGGATAGCGATTCAATAATGATATTATACTATTCTCTAAATGAATATTACTCTAAAAATGCATCGTTTTTGATGAACAGAAGTACGTTGAAGGATGTTAGACTACTAAAATCTCAAACAGGTCAATACCTTTGGCAGCCAAGTTTGTCACTTGAAGCTCCAGATACTTTAATGGGAATACCAGTGTATCAATCTGCTGATATGCCACCTGCGCCAAGCAAGCTGCCGGTAATCGCAGTAGCAGATTTTAAAAAGGCTTATAAGATCGTGGATAGCAGAGGAATGAGAATACTGAGAGACCCTTATACGAATAAGCCTTATGTTAGGTTTTTTATCACTAAGCGTGTCGGCGGAGAGGTTATAAACACCAGTGCTATTAAATTGCTAAAGGTCACAAGCTCAGAAAAACATTAAAATATTTTCTAAAGTAGTTGATATGTTATACTTTTTATGTAATAATTAAGTTAATTTATTATTAATTTTAGGAGTAAAATATGTGGCAAAACATAAAAAAGTTTTTTAAACGAGTTGCTGACTGCACGGGAATTTCGTGGATTGCAAGAAAAATTTCGTCAGGTTGGAAGTGGTTGTTTGGTGGTAAAAAAAGTGAAGCAAGGGTTAATAACCAAAATACACCACAACAAGGAGAATTTCCAGACGCTAAGGGACAGACAGTAAAGCCATCGAAAACTTTGGGTAATGAACAGCCAAGCGCTGACAGTTGATGTGGTAAACCACCTGTTATTGGTGGCATTAATGAAGACAACAGTGAGCTGGTACTGTTTGCACAAATGAATCATATAGGTAAGATTTTTAGTGTTGATATAGGTAAGGGTAACACCGATCTTGAATGTAAAGAGATTAAGGATAGATTAGAAAAATACCGTGCATATATCAAATGTGAAAAAGGAGAGGTATTCCAAATTACTTGTGGTAAACTTATTGAAGCTAATAGCAAGGGTGCATTCTTGAGTATAGAATCAATAGCATCCCAGGATGGTAAAGATTCATCTAGTGAGCTGGAAGGAACGAAAAATATGTTAGGTTTGAATGAGAAGCATGCAGTTATTAGTATAATTCAGATATCTCAAGATCCGATTACAGTTCCTAAAACTGTTGAAGATGGTAACACACCAAGTCCGAAAACTACTAGTCCAGGAGCAAAACAATACACTACTGTTAGTGGTAACCAACCTGTGCTTAGTTAACAATCTCTGTAAAACCCTTCGTAAAGGAGCACCTCTTTAGGTGCTCCTTTTTTTCTTTCCTATGTAAATAAAAATTAGATAGCATTATGAGTACGATTTTTTTGTATTCTGATGCTTTTCAATTCTGTATTTTTTGGATTAAATTTTTTCTTCTTATTGCTCTTTCTCTATATCATCACAAAAAAGAATAGAAAACTGAGTGAGGAGAAGATAAAATCAGCAAATCTTGAGGGTAATTTGTGTAAGTTAGAACGAGAGCTTCAGGAGACAAAGCAGGCTTTAACTAATAAGGACGAAGAAATAGTAGGTTTAAAAGTTAGCAATGCAGAGCTAGAAGTAACTCTGCAAAAAGAACGCGAGGAAAAGAAAAAAGAAATAGCACTACTGACAAAAGCCGAGGAGAGACTTACAAATGCTTTTAAAGCACTTTCTCTTGATGCTCTGCAGGCGAACAATAATAATTTTCTGAATTTGGCAAAGGAAGTAATTGATGGCAAATTAAAAGAAACAGAAAACGATTTCAAAAAAAGACAAGCAACGATTAATGAAGTTGTAACTCCAATCAGAGAAAAATTAGAAAAATTTGATAGCGAGATACGCGAGTTGGAGAAGGAGAGGGTAGGGGCTTACGAAGGTTTAAAGGAGCAAATTGGTGCGTTAATAAACCAGACTTCTAGCCTTGCTAATGCTTTGAGAAAGCCTCACATTAGAGGGAAATGGGGCGAAATGCAGCTAAAAAGAGTGGTAGAAATGGCAGGGATGGTTGAGTACTGCGATTTTTTTACTCAGCCGTCAGTAGTTGATAAAAACGAGGATAATTTATTGCGCCCTGATTTAATAATCAAAATGCCATCTGGAAAGCAAATAATAATAGATGCTAAAGTGCCGCTTGATTCTTATCTTGATGCTATGTCACAAAACGATTTGCAGGTACAAAGGGAGAAATTAAAGAATCATTCTTTGGCAATAAAAAAACATATAAATGATCTGGGCAAAAAAGAATATTGGAATCAATTTGAAAATACGCCAGAACTTGTGGTGCTTTTCCTCACAGGGGAGGGGGTTTTCAGTGCAGCACTGGAATATGAGCCCGCTTTGATAGAGATTGGGGTGGAAAAAAAAGTGATTATTGCAACGCCGATCACTTTGATCGCACTGCTTAGGGCAATAGAATATGGGTGGAAACAGGAAATGATAGCCGAAAGTGCAAAAAGAATCAGTGAACTAGGCCATATTTTATACGAGCGCATCTGCACAATGGGCGAAAATTTTGATAATCTGCGCAGGAGCTTAAAAAGTGCTGTTGATCATTACAATAAAACTGCAGGTTCGCTTGAAGCAAGGGTGTTTCCTGCTGCCCGAGAGTTCAACAAGCTTGGCATACATGCAAAAAATAAAGAGCTAAATGCTGCAAAGGAACTGGAGTCTTTACCACGTAGCTTACACGCCGAGGAATTGAAGGTGGATTAGGCTATAGTATATTATACTTTCTGTCATTTAGATGTTCTCTCTGTTGCTATTTTTCTTCAACTTGAAGCATATTCCTTAATCCTTCAATCTCGCTAATGGAGAGATTAGTACACTTGGCAATAGTATCAACATCAACATTATTAGCCAGCATTGCTCTTGACACTTCGATTTTTCCTTTCTTTTCACCAACTTGGATACCTTCTTCTCTGGCATCATCAAGTTTTTGAGCGAGGACAGCCTGCTCATCACGAATACGCTTTATCTCTTGCTCGTAGGCTATAAATTCTTTTTCCGACCAATTGAATCTGTTTAGCTCTTCATATGCTTTCTTGATTATTACATCACTTTTTGGGTCGAGAAATTTAGAAAATGCCACAGCTAAAATGCTTAAAAATATTAATAATTATACATTATTGCTCACAGTTTTTCAACCACATTTTTAAGTGTTACAACTTTGTAAAAGACGGCTAGAGATCATAGAGTAATATGAAAAGTCTACATAGAACGACCCTTCTGTGGATCTGTGTTTCTGCTTTCTTCAACTTGCTTTGCAAAGGATGTTTCTTGTTTGCTCATATGCTGAAGTGGCTTGGCAATTTCGCGTACAGCAGCAATAACCGCAGTCAAAAACGCTTTTAGCAATGCACCTAAAGCTCCACCCACTGCTTCCCTGCCATGTATACGAGCTTGCTTTTCATTATCGTCAGCAGTTTCTCCTGCTCTCCTTCTTGGGTCCATTCTATGAGCAATAACTGAAAACAACACTCCCTTGATTAAAGACTTCATTCGTCTCTTTGCCTCATGAACATCTCCATCATGTGCCGTTTCATGTCCATGGCTTAAGTGTTTAGCGTTCATTAGCTCCTTTTGTTGCTGGGCGAACATGCCGCTTAGCACTTCTTCCATTATTTGTTTTCTTCTCTTTTCCATAACTCTTTTTTTGGATTCTAATTTATCGCGGGTGTGCTTTGTGGTTTCAAATTCCGCGCCAATGTCTTCAGACGCTGCCTGACTATACAAAGTTTCTATGAGCCTATCTATACTCCGCTTTACTTGCATAGTTCTTTCGTAACTATCTAAATTATCGATTTCTTCGTCAATCTGAGTTAAAATATCCTCAAAAGCTTTTAAGTAGTCTTGAACGTACTGCGTTATGTCTTTCTCTTTGGGCTGCTCTTCTTGGTTTAGCTGATTTTCATTTTTCAAATTCCTCTCTTTTCTATCATCGTTATTTTCTTCACTCCCCTCCTTAAAAAGATAATTGTCATCCATAACTTAGTTGAAATTTTCACCAGTTACTATTGTATACGAAAAGATTAAATTAGCATTAATGAAAGGTGGTTACAACTTCAGCACTAGCTAGAACAACAGTGAAACTGTCAAAAGCAGCAGGGTCATAATACCTCTCATACAGCTCAACCGAACATCTAAGCCTTATCTTTTCCTTTGCATTAAAACTAATTTCATCATCATTATTAGAGTTTAGCATAGCAGAATTACGTAATAATTCATCCGCTAATACAGAATCTAAAATTCTATTAATTTTTATTGTAATGTGTCTGCTCCCAGCACAATCGAGCACTTTTCTCCAGCCAAAAGAGGAAATATCTCTGATATTACGCAAAGTAAACCTTAAGTTTCGTATATTATTCAGCACAACAAAATTATTGTCATGATCTTTAATTTTTAGCTGTAACTTACTCATTGTTACCTCCTTTGATAAAAATGTCAAAATTAATTGTTGAATGTAAAATTTCATCGTGCTGATCCACAGCACAATTATTTTCCAAAATAGTCCCAAAACCTTCAAGTATAAGGTTAATACGCTTCATAATGGAAAACATACTGTCTATATGATAAGTATATATATCGCATGCAAATCTTGCCTTTGTAGCAAAATTGGACAGCATATGAAGGTTGCTATAACTTATTATGCTCAATTTTAGGTAAGGAATAGTAACCTGCTTAGGTAGGTAATCATAAATGTTGGTAACGTATTTCTTTAAATCAGAGTTTGCCTTTAGTGCTGTATAAATGCTGTTGTACAACTCATTTATAACTTGAATTTTCCATAATTAATCTTCTTAAAAGTACAGTCAACACAGAGGGGTGGGATGGCAAAAAAAGCTACAATACAACTCGTGGTTCGCGAAATGGAGAATATACTCCCTTCACTTCGGATAAATAGCTCTTCACTTCGGATTCGCGATTTTTATAAAGAGCAGAAACATGCTGCATAATACCTAGTTTTATCTGCTCAGGAACGTTGTCATAGCCAGCTTCATACACAACATCAACTCTTATTGCATTCAAATGACTGAAAAATTCAATGTAGCCTCCTACATCGCTGAAATAATATCTAGGTGTCCTCTTCTCTTGATTTTTAGACATCGTTGCAGTAACAGACATTATTATTCTCACAGGACCATAGTTTAAATAGATCCTATGAGGTATATAGTCCTCATACGAAACTTGCCACGTTTGTTTAACCAGCGACTTTTCCGTATACCATTCAGCATAGTCGGTTGCCACAGAAATGAGGCTTGAGATCAATTTGTCATCTTGATAGTTCTCGACACGTAAAAAAGATTTAACTTCTTCCAAAGTAACTGGAAGAGATTTAGATTTGGGTTTACGTTGTACATGTGTCTTTGGTGAAGTAGACATAATAACCTCCTGTTTATGTATGACTAAAACTTGTTATTCCAATCACTGAATCTATGCTGTAAATAAATCACAGGTAAACTCATCTTAGCTAAATTTCTCGCATTTAATATTAAGTCAAATCTGTATGGTAGCAACCCTAAGTTCTTGAAACTCTTGATTTGCTATAAGTTCTTTATCGTATGTTCTACTACATTGAGGAGAGAGCGTATTAAAGCTGTTTCTCCCTTTTTATTGATAAAATTTGAACTTACAGCATATTCAACTAGGCTAGATTTCAGCGAGTTAACATTTTGGGAATGAATGTTGTTGAAGATGGTGTTTAACTCCTTAGTAAGCAAACTGCGGAATTTTTGCATGCTATCGTATGTGATATTTTCAAGTTCATGCGCAAATTTATCTTGAGCTACTGTGGTTATATCTTCAATTTCTTCGTTGAATTCCTCCAGCTTTTTTTCCTTACTCTTAAGGTTTTTTGCAAAAGCTTTCATACCTACCCAACTTAATTACTATTATGATTATAATGACAATGAAGAAACTACCGAAGTAAAAAATTTATGCCAACATGTTACTGCTCATCCCAGCGCTCCTTCCCCTGTCATCCAAGTAGCCCCTTCTCCCGTCATTCCAGTACCTCTTTTTTTTGTCATCCAAGTAGCTCCTTTCTTGTCATCCAAGTAGCTGACACTGGGATCCAGGATACTACTTTAGTAATAAA
>NZ_JAHDJT010000029.1 GCF_023661085.1 Wolbachia pipientis | reverse complement strand
GTTGCCTTCAAAAGCAGCTAAATTGCAGCGTTTAAGGCATAAAAACGCCAATACTGAAAATAAATACCGACCGGGGTTTCTTTTGCTTTTTTTCTGCTTAGGCCGTGCAAGGAATTTATTATCTCCTCAGCAACCTATCACGTGCTGCATTTAACTTGTGTGCAAAGTATTCTGAGCCTCTCTTATCTGGATGCACTAACTTCATTAAATTTTGATATGCTTTATTGATTTCATTTTTGTTTGCTTCAGAATTTAGACCCAATATTTTTAGTGCCTCATCTGTGGACATATTATCACCGGCTTCATTTTTAGTATAACTTCTACTGCCATTAAATTCATTCAAAAATCTACTCAGTATAGAATTCACCATGAAACCTGTGTTATTTCTTTTTGTTAAGAAGAGAAAAAATACAACAACGCTAGGCAAGACAAAAGTAATTACTATGAATATCAAAAAAAGAAAAAAGATGAATGACATGTATATTTTTTTATCATTTTGTGATTAAATAGTAACAATTATAGTCGTCGTGGTAAACAACATGTTCATTCAAATTGAAGAAACACCAAACCCAAACACGCTAAAATTTCTTCCTGGGTTTGCAATTTTAAACGAAGGAGAAACGGCTGATTTTTCAAATGCAGATGAAATAAAAAATTCTAAACTAGCAGCAAATCTCTTGCAAATAGAACATGCGATGAGAGTATTTTTTGGTCATGATTTTATTTCAATTACAAAACCAGATGGTATTAATTGGGACATATTAAAAGTGGAAATTTTAACTACGATTATGGATCACTTTACTTCTGGTGGAAAAGCACTTGATAAGGAAGGGGTGAATGATAATAATACACTAGAAGAAGAATTTTTTGATGAAAGTGATATAGAAATTGTAAACAGGATAAAAGGGTTGATGGAAAGCTATATTAAACCTGCAGTTGCTCAAGATGGTGGTGATATCAAATTTCGTGGCTATAAAGACGGAATAGTTTACGTTGAGCTGCAAGGAGCTTGTTCTGGATGTCCAAGTGCTGCAATTACTCTCAAGCAAGGAGTGCAAAATATGCTGTGCTATCACATACCAGAAGTTTCAGGTATAGAAACTATACTATGATTAATCAAACAGTTAGAGGAACAAAAGATCTTCTGTTTGATGAATGGTATAGGTTTAAATATGTTCAACAAACAGCGAGCGAAATTTCAAGTTTATATGGCTTTTTACCTGTTGAAACTCCAATATTTGAATATACAGAAGTCTTCACAAAAACTTTAGGTGATAGCTCAGATATCATCAATAAAGAGATGTATACCTTTAATGATAAAGGGGGCAAGAGCATAACTTTACGTCCTGAGTTCACCGCAGCGGTTGTCAGGCTTTTGGTTGAAAAAAAACTGCAAACACCAATAAAATTATTTTCGACAGGGCCTGCATTTCGCTATGAAAGACCGCAAAAGGGAAGGCAAAGGCAATTTCATCAGATAAATTTTGAAGCTTTCGGTGTAGAAGATCCAAAAGCCGATATTGAATTGATTACACTTGCTCAGCATCTATTAACTGAATTTGGTATCGATAAAAATGTAAGGCTGGAAATTAATTCTTTGGGCGATGGTGAAACAATAGGTAAGTATAGAGAAGCCTTAATATCATATTTTAAAAAGTTTCAAAACGACCTATCAGAAGATAGCCAAAATCGATTGATTAAGAACCCACTCAGAATATTAGATTCCAAGGACAAGACAGATAAAGAAATAATCTCTGGTGCACCTAAAATCAGTGACTATTATACAAAAAAGTCCTTGAGTTTCTTTGAGCAAATACTAAATGGATTAACAATTCTTGATATACCTTATACTGTAAATGATAAATTGGTCCGAGGTTTAGATTATTATTGCCACACAGTGTTTGAATTCGTCACAGAAGATTTAGGTAGCCAAGGAGCAGTTTTTGCAGGAGGAAGATATGATAATCTAGTATCTTCAGTAGGTGGGAAGCATACTCCGGCAATAGGATTTGCAGGAGGTATTGAGCGCGTAATGGAACTGACCAACTATCTCGTGAAAGAGGAAAGAGCTGTTTGTCTAATTCCTATTGGCAAAGAGGCTGAAGAGCATGCTCTGACACTTGCAAATGAGCTGCGCAGAAATGGTTTATATGTAATCTATGAGTATAGCGGAACTCTCAAAACCCGAATGAGAAAAGCAAATCAAGCGGATGCTAAAGTTGCACTTATTTTTGGTGATGAAGAACTGAGCAGCAAAACTTTAAAGATTAAAGATATGGATCTAGGTGAAGAAAAAACGATTGCCCGCAATAATATAATAAAAAGCATTCATCAAGTGTATGGTCAGAACCGCAAGAGCAGGTTTTGGTAGGTTATGGCCCTACTCCACCCGCAGTCACAGACGCTTCTTTACCATTTGTGAGCGTAGAAGACAGCTCAGAATTAATCGCCTTTTCTATCGATTTAGCCTGTTTATAGTCATGACTTAAGAAATATATAGCTAGTCCGACCGCTATTCCAGCAACGAGAGTAAATACTGCTGCTGCGCCCAATATGATAGCCATCGAAGGACCTGCTAAAGCACTACCAACGCTTAGTCCAACACTAAGAAAAACGCCAGGTATAACGCCAAATGAACTACTACATGCAGCGCTCCATTTCTTCGAGTCAGCTTGTTTTTTCATACCTTTAACAAGCGTTTCTCTTGTTTTTCCTTGAGCTAAATCTAATGGAATTTCATCTTTTTGGTTCTTTATCAAAGGATTGATATCATAGTTAAAAAGGACCTCTATTGCCTGAGTGTTATTATCTATAACAGCTTGGTGCAATAATGTATTGCCTCCTTTACCCTTAAAGTTCATGTGAGTGCGAAACTCTTCGTTTGGGTTGCTTATTGGGTTGTTTTTTGCATACATCCTATCTCCTATAGCTTTTTCCAAATGTTTCATCACATCTTCTAGTGGTTGCTTATCGAGACTTTGCACAAAATGAAGCAGAATTTCGTGTATTACCGCTTCTTTTGTAGTTTTAGAGCATTGTAAAGCAAGTGCAAACGTGCTTCTATCAACAGTTATCTCTTTTGTGTCAGTAGGTGTTTCGTTAACTGTTTTTGGTTGAAGGAAAGACTTTAGGTCTTCAATTCTTTGTTGACCATCTTTTATTTCACGAATTATTAAATTTAAACCATCAGTCATACGATCCTCCTTATTTTGATCATATTATTTATTAATAATACAATAAATTCTGCTGAAAGTCAAGCTTTTGGTTAAAAAATTAATATAATTTGTGATAGTTTCTATGGATGTTGTCCAATTTTAAATTAACGTTCTGCAACAAACCTGTTAAAAAAAACTCACAGGATCAACATCTATTGTTATAGCAATATTCGAACTCAAGTTGCAACTTTTAATCCAGCATTTCAGCTTTCTCTGCATGGATAGACTATGTTTATTGTGTATCTTTAGCAATATCCTATATCGATATTTATTATTTAAGAAATTTATTGATGCTGGCGATGGACCAAGAATTTCGAATTCTTTTAAACATTGGTTGTGCAAGAATCTTGCTATTTCATTTGCTGCTTTTTGTGTTGCAATCTGATTCTTACCACAAATTATAAGTGCTATCAGCCTGCTGAACGGTGGCATTTTTGCTCCGCATCTTGACTTAAGTTCAATTTCATAAAATGCGTCCCTCTTTTGATGCTGCAATGCTTTTATTATCAAGCTTTCAGGGTTATTGGTTTGTATTATTACTGTCCCTTTTTCGTTGAACCTTCCAGATCTCCCTGCAACTTGGTGCAATAACTGATATGTCTTTTCTGCTGCTCTCAGATCAGAATTTTCGAGGCTCAAATCCGCATTTATCACACCAACCAAGGTCAATTTAGGAAAATTGTGCCCTTTAGCAATTATTTGTGTGCCAATTATAATATTCACCTCTTCCTTTAACACTAAGTCAATGACGTTGCTAACCGACTTCTGATCGCTACTTATAATCGAAGTTTTTGCGTTTGGTATTAGTTTGACCATTTCTTCAAGCAACCTTTCAATTCCTACACCATAAAGGGATAACGACTGCTCACTTTGGCAATTAGAGCATTTTTCTGGGAGCTTTAATTGATAAAAACAATGATGGCACAAAAGGGCGTTCTTTTTCTTGTGGTATGTAAGCCAAATAGCACAATTTAGGCAGGAAATTTTGTATCCACACTTTTTACAAACTACAAGTTGCGCATACCCTCGGCGGTTTAGAAAAAGCATAACCTGCTGTTTTTTCTCTATGGTTTGTTTTATGCACTCGAAAAGCTCATCGGAAATCCATTGTTTGTTGTTTCTCATGTCCACTACTTTAATGAGTGGCAATTCCGCACCGCCAAATCGCTTAGCTAACTTCACGTGATTGTAATTCCCACTTTTGACATGGTGAATCGTTTCAAGCAGTGGAGTTGCTGATGACAGAATTATTGGAATGTTTTCAATTTTGGCTAAGATTATCGCCATATCTCGAGCATTGTATATAATCCCCTGTTCTTGCTTAAAAGATGAATCGTGCTCTTCATCAACGATGATCAATTTTAAGTTTTTATAAGGTAAAAAAAGCGCTGATCGTGCCCCAATAATTATTTGTACATTTCCATTTGCTATATCAAGCCAGTTATTCCTGCGAGTTCTTGGAGTGAGCCCCGAATGCCACTGAGCTAGGTTTCTTGATATCTGACTGCGAATACGATTTACCAATTGTGAAGTTAAAATAATTTCGGGCAGGAGAATTAAAACTTGAGCGTCGTTTACAGTGTCAACTAACTTCGCAATCACAGATAAATAAACTTCCGTTTTCCCAGATCCTGTTTCACCATCAAGCAAAGTCACTGAGTATTCGTTCAAATTGCTTGCTATTCTGTCACTAGCTATCTGCTGCTCATGGCTTAACTGGCAACCTATTTCACTCATCTCCTGATCTTTTTCAACACAAACCAGTTTGTCTATTTGGTTTACTTTTAACATCCCTCCCATTATTACTTTTGCAAGCATACCAATAGGTATTAAATTGTATTGTGCAACCCACTCTGCAAATGCGATCAATTTTGGTCTAACGCTTGGTAGATTGATCTTTTGCTCGATAAATTTTAATTCTCGATCACTCTTGTCACTGCATTTCCAAACTATTCCAATCAAGCGTTTTTTGCCAAATGGCACTACTACGTAATCCCCAATTGAAATTTCAGTGTTTTCTTCAACTGCATATGAAAATGGCTGATCAATTGGCAGTGGTAGTAATACGTCAACTGTCTTTGTCATAGCAGTCTCAGTTTAGCACTGTTTTTATGAGTCTGTAACCTTTAACAATATAGATGAATTAGAAAAACTATACACAGAAAAAAGATCTTAATATTTAACATATTTTTCATAGTACATACCATATAATTGATAAATTAATAGATTTATATAATTTATGGAGGCCATTGATGGTTGACGATAAGATTACTTTGAACTTCGAGATAGAAAGAGGTGAGCCTATAAACCAATATTATTTTTCTGCACGTATAAAGCTTACAGATGAAAGCAAAAATCTTTTGCGTGAAAAGCTCAGCAATGCAGTTGAGTTTGATAACCTAGATAGCCACCTAGATCTCAATCCTGAAAAATTTTATATTTATGAAAATCAATATGCATATCGAGACGAGCTATATGTTAGAGATGATAATAGTAGGTATTTAGCTTCTAACCTCTCACTCAATCACTACGGATTTTCAATGGAACTATCATCTAGTGATGTATCAAGCGCAGATTATGGTTTTTATCCTCTAGCTGTAATTTATAACCCAAGTCACTACGATAAAGCAAAGGAAAAAGTATTTGATGGTCATGGTGAATTGTTGTCAACCGTGTCGAAGATACTAGATAAATTACTAAGCAATAAAAACAACTTAGCTACACAAGATGTATTACAAAATGTATTTCTACAACTGCAAAAAGAAGCTGCTGAAGAAGCGGACAGATTAGCAAGAGAAAAGGAAGAAGAAAGACAAAGGGAAGAAGAGTTAAATCAAAAGAACGAAGAGTTAAAAGAACTTATAGAAAAAGATGAGATCAAAATATTTAAAGTGATAAAAGGTCATGATATAGGTGATGGACGTTCAGCAGTAATTTTACAACCTGATGGGGAGAAAGGAGGTAAAATACCTCTCGATTCGAGTAAATACTATATAGCAGATTATGAAGGCAGTGAGTACCTACATTGTGTTAGTTCTGGTTATGATATGCTGCTCAATTACAGCGATTTATTTTTTGTGCTGAACGAGAGTTCCTATTCTGATCTTGATAGTGGATTTTATCCAATGTTTGACTTCAATTCTTATGCAAGCAACTTAAGCACTAAGAATCAGTATTATGGTGATAGTAAGTTATCTGAAGAATTATCTCATAGTCTAGAGAGAAATGATGGTTGGATGAGTCGATCAGATACTGAAGCTATAATTGATAATGAGCAAATGAACGAAGAAGTTGTAGTAGAAAGTGGAGCCAAGTCTAGAAAGAAAAGAGCAATTGAGGAGGACGATAGTGATATGAAAGGTAGTAATAACTCACAAGCAAAAAATGAGAACCAAAAATCAACGACTGTGGAGTTTCAAGAAAATTCTGTACCGCAGGAGTTAATAAAAAAGCTATTTCCAAATAAAGAGAGTGTAATAATAAACGATAAGCTTACGATAGAAGTAAAATATGGTGAGCTAACTAGTTACACACCTGATTATATAAAGCAAACTGTAAAAGATGCTTATGAGGCTTGGTCTGAAAATTTCTATTCACAAAAAAGCAATCATAGTGATCCAGTAAAATTGCACCTTTATGTGCTGAAAAATTATGACGATTACAAAGCTCATATAAAGGAACTTTCGGGTGGCAAAAACCATAACGAATTATGGGGTGGTGGAACAGTAAGAGCACATGAAAATGACGGTACGATAGCAAAAACCTTCATTATTGGAGATGTAAATAGCTTACTTTGTGCGAAGTCTAAAATTTTAATGGAAAAGATGAGCGATGCATTTCTTGAATACGCCACTGGCAATCTCAATGAAGTACCTGAAGTTTTACGCACTGGTATGAAGCTTTTCATGTGGAGCTATGATGCAGCTAAAAAGGAAAGCGCTCGCGATATGCATTACACAAAAAAAGCATACAGTAAAATGCAGGAATCTGGGTATGATACACCGTATAAAATAGCAAGTATGTCTAACGACTATAGAATGTCAGATTGCTTGGTAACATTCTTGCAAGAAAAACATCCTCAATTTATCAAGCAATTGCTTACTACAACACCTTTTGGTAGAGCACAAGCAATATCAGAATTCAAGCGTCTTTTAGATGACTCAGAAATTGAAAAAGAATTTAAGCAGTGGATGGATGTAAAAAGTGGCAATAAAATTATAGAAGATCTTGTACCAGATAGTGAAGTTATGACTCTCGGCGAACACAAGCTTCAAATAAATATAAAATATGATAATGAGGAATTAACTCAGAGCAAACTGAGTAGTATAAAAAATACCATCGAGAGTACTATAAAAGATTTTGACTCAGCATTTGGCATTAATAATTCTCAACCTTGGCACAATATACCAAATAAAGTCAACATCTTCATATTTAATACAAAGAGTGACTACGAAAATTATCTAAAAGAATTGAGTATTGGTTATCAAGGTAATTCCGGTTTGACGCTTCAGGGCCGCGGTTCAGATGTTCATGTTTGTTTTTACTTGCAGGATGAGTTCAATGACTCATGTAAAACTTTAAAACATGAACTGGGACACGCTTTAACCGTCATTAATTCCTATTATGGCACGGGTAGTGTTTTGTCTAAAGCTATGCATGAAGGAATTGCTAACTATATGGCAAGTTTGGAAGACGGTCAGCATGTCAATGATCACGGAGATAAAGAGGCCTTAATTGCAATAAGAAATAAAGATCTCAAACCAGATGAGATACTACGCAATAATATTATAAATAATAAAGGGGACCATTATCATTCAGATGCTGAACAAGTGATAGAATTTCTTGAAGATAAACACCCAGATATGATCGATAATTTGCTAAAGAGTCTCTCTACACATGGTACAAATGGACCTCAAGGTAATAAATTAGTTGAGGATTTTTTGGCTAAGTTGAAAGATTATGATCAAGAGTTTAAACAGTGGGTCAAGGTTCAATTGAGTGGTGAAGAGTACCTGAAGCGTGAACACGAAGTATCAAGTACGCAAGAGGATAAAACTGAACACCTTACTAATGAGGAAAGAAAAAGGAGTAAAAGATCGCTAGAAGAAGATGAGGATAAACAGGAAGAAGTTGTCATAACAAGTGTTATAGACAGTATGAAAGATGATAAAGAAGAAGACGACCCAAAGCACCCTTTAAAGGTAAAGATAGGTGAACCTATTGAAACGGGAAAGTATAAGGTGGAATTGCAAGTGACATATGACGATGTAAAGAACTTTTATGATATCGTACGTAACAAATACCATGTGAGCAAAGAATATGACTATGAGCAAGTTATGATTTTATATAACGAAATTGTTAGTCTAGCTCACAACCATCATTACGAACCATTTACTCTTGATAAAGCATATGTTGTTGATAATCATCTATTTATCAAAGATCAGGATTTTGGAACTTTAGGTGATTTTAATGAGATGTTCTATAAAAGTGATGAGTTAGTGTAATATAAAGAGCTAGATTCAACTTAGCGGACGAGAATTATAAGAAATTAGGATTTTTGCATAATCTTCTGTCATTCCAATCAGAAGAATGTCATCCCAGTGCCCAGACACTGGGATCCATTCTTTTTTTTTCACTAGATTCCAGCGTCACGCGCTGGAATAACACCCTTGAAGTTTCGTACAGATATACATCACGCGCTATGTAAATAACAACTATGTGACAGATTTTTATCTTCAAGGTTTCTTATCGAGTATCAACATCAGCTCGTCCCATTCCCTTTTACCAATTCCGCTTTCTTCTCTAGTAACATTTTCTCCTTTAACTAATTTGCGGACTACTTCTAGACCAGTTCTTGAAATACAAACCGATTCTAAGCAATACTCAACGAAAGCGCTGTATGCCATTGGGACCCACTTCTTTATTATATTCAACATAACTTCTGCATAGACTCTAATTTCATACTGAGCATGTTTGTCAGCTCTAAGTTTCAAAAAATGAAGAAGGTTATGCAGATCTATCTTCCAATAAAATTGCGTGTAGTAATTAAGCATTAGATTGGTTCTAGCAATTTCTCTTGCAAGCCCCTGCTGAATAAATTTCTCATAATGAGAATACACTAAATTAGAGTCACTTATCAGAGAATCTATTATTTCTTTCGATGCATGTGAGTCAAAAGCTTCACCACTGCCTTGTTTATTATTATCAGATTGTTTTGCAACCTGTCCTGGCTTTGGTATGTAAAATTCATTGTCAAGTATTGAATACCTTGCCGAATACTCATTCACATTTGCAGTTCTATGCCTTATCCATTGTCTTGCAACGAAAATTGGAAGTTTCACGTGAAACTTAATTTCACACATCTCAAACGGAGTTGTGTGGTGATGCCTCATTAAATACTTTATAAGCGCTTCATCTTGACTTATCTGTTTTGTTCCCTTTCCATAAGAAACACGAGCAGCTTGAACTATAGCGCTGTCAGAGCCCATATAATCTACTACTCGAATAAATCCATGATCTAATACCTTATGTTCCTCATATAGAATTTCATCTATTTCTTTTACTGTAATTCTCTTGGTTGAATAACGTTCCTCGTTCATAAAATATCCTCAAGATGAAATAGAGATATCAGCTCCACACGAATTTAGTTTTTCGTGCATTGCTTCATACCCTCTCCATAAATGATGTGAGTTATTTATTGTAGTTTCCCCACTGGCTACCAAAGAAGCAAGCACTAAGGCTGCCGTTGATCTTAAATCAGTAGCATATAGATCAGCTCCAGACAAGTTTTTTACTCCATTTATAATAGCTTTGCTTTTCTCGATGCTGATGTTAGCACCTAACTTTCTCAATTCATCTGCATGTGCAAATCTATTTTCAAAAATGTTTTCTTCAATTACTGATATCCCATCAGCGACGCACATTGCAGACATCAGTTGTGGCTGCATATCACTAGGAAAGTTAGGGTATGAATCTGTTATAACATTAGCAGATTTAATAGAGCCATTTTTTCTAGAAATAGCAATACCTTTGTCATACAGCTCAACCACAGCTCCTATAGCCTCCAATTCATTTGCAATACATCTTATATCAGATGGATTTATTCCTTCTAACATCAATTTACCACCAGTTATTATGGCAGCTAGTGCGTATGTACCGGCTTCTATGCGATCTGATATTATTTTGTGGACACATCCATTTAATGTCTCAACTCCTTTTATTGTTATTAGACCTCTTGCAAAATTCTTTGTCATCCCAGTAGCGTAACACTGGGATTTATCATGGATTCCAGCGTCACGCACTGGAATGACATCAGAGAGATCTATTTTATTATCATGAATATTAATATCAGCACCCATTTTCTTCAAGAACTCTATTAAATCTAGAACCTCTGGCTCTGTTGCAGCATTGTTTATTATTGTTATTCCTTCTGCAAGTGTTGCTGCCATTATTATGTTCTCCGTTGCACCAACGCTTATTTTTTCAAATGTAATTTCTCTCCCTTGTAGCTTTCCTTTCACCGTTGCAATTATATTACAGCCGTCAATTTCAATTTTAGCCCCCATTTTTTCTAACGCTTTGATGTGCATGTCGACAGGTCGTTTTCCAATGTTGCACCCACCAGGAAATGCTGTTCTCGCTTTACCGAATCTGCTAAGCATTGGACCTAGCATTAAAAAAGATGCTCGCAGTTTATTTGCAGTTTTATGTGGTATCACATGATTGTTAATATTGCTACAGTTAATTTCTAAAGTATGATTTGCTTTATAATCTTTGTTGTACATAAAGTTTACTTTTGCTCCAAGACTTTCGAGCAGCTCAGACATCAGATGCACATCAATTAGATCAGGTACATTATGCAAAGTTACTGAAGAACTACTCAATAGGCTTGCTGCTGCTATTGGTAAAATAGCATTCTTTGAACCATTAACCTTAATTTTCCCAACTAAAGGTTTATGGTTATTCCTTACTAATATTTTATGCATCTAATCAAACTAGATCTTACCGAGTAAGTATAGTGAATTGGCAGTAAAAGGCAAACATAGCCTCTTGATGAGTATAGTAAGCCAGCGTCAAACGCTTTCCAGTTTCACTTGGCTTAAGAAATTTACCAAACGAGAAAAAAAGCAAAAGAAGCCCCGTGGTGGCTAGTTATTTACTTTTGTGTCGAAATG
>NZ_JAHDJT010000028.1 GCF_023661085.1 Wolbachia pipientis | reverse complement strand
GGGATTCCTTGTCATCTTAACCTGTACAGATTGGGAAGTTAAACAAATAGCTTCAATACTATAATAATGGGACTGGCGAAGGTTGTCAAGTAAATTTTGCATTTAATCCGTTTCTATAGCTACTTGGATGACAGGACTGGTCTTGTTGATTACTTAAACAAACAATTATTGAAGTAAACTCCTGATTTGTTTTTTAAGCCTTTTAAGGCAAACTTGTCTGCCAGCATGTTCAGAGCGCACAGACGACCTGTATTTTTTTCTATTGAGGTAGATCAGAGCAAAACCTGTTGCAGCCATATGCTTACACGGACCATAATACATAAATGCAGGACAGGAACACTCTCCATCAAGGAGTGGACCTTTGTACCATAGTGTTACCCGATATACAGTTGATCCAACCACTTTTGATTTGCTTTCAGATTCATTAACAGATATAATCTGCACTTTTCCTTTATTGAAATAACCCCTTCCTCTGGAGAGGTAAGGTTCTTTAATCAGGTATTCGGTATCTCTTTGATACAGTCTCATTTTCACCCCCTTTGTGAAGCCTTCAAGTTTCTAACATACCTTTTCTTTCATAAAAAATTATTAACTCGCTACGACTTTTATATGGTCCTGCAGATGATTTTATAATGTTACGTACCTGATATTCGTTAATTGCATCTAGTGCCAAATATCAATGGCAGTAAAGACAAATTGAAAAAAGCGCTCTTTGCCTATAATGGGATGTTTAAGCAAATTTATGATGTGTTTATTTGCTTTTTCAATAACAAAAATTAGAAAGTTTAACCCATCACAACTTTTATATGGCGTTTCTTCCCTGCGGATAGCTTTATGAATGGCTGACCTTTAAAGCTCTCGAAATTTATTATATAGTTAACATCGTTTATAGTATTATCATTAACTTTACATCCATTGCCCTGTATTAAACGCTTTGCAGCACCTTTTGAAGTTTCAAGACCGGTGTTGTGTAGCAGATCTACTAAGGGTATGCCATTTGCAACTTGTTCTTTTGTTATGACATAATCAGGAAGTAATGAACTATCTTCATTCTCAAAAGCAGAGACTGCTGCAGATTGTGCAAGTTCTGCTTCTTTTTCACCATGACATATTTTTGTTACTTCTGTTGCCAAAACTTTTTTCGCTTCATTTATTTCTTGATCCTTTAGAGACTCTAGTTTTTTAATCTCGTCAATTGGCAAATCAGTGAGTAATCTCAAAAAATGCCCAACATCTTGATCATCAACATTGCGAAAATATTGCCAGTAGTCGTAAGGCTTTAGCATATTGCCATCGAGCCATACCGCTCCACTTTCAGTCTTACCCATCTTTTTTCCTTGCGCGTTTAATAAAAGAGGCGTGGTAAGACCAAATAATTCAGGTAAATTCAACTTTTTGCCAAGCTCAATTCCATTTACTATGTTTCCCCATTGATCGGATCCCCCTATCTGCAAACGGCAACCATACTTTTTATTCAATTCAACAAAATCATAAGCCTGCAACAGCATGTAGTTAAACTCAAGAAAGCTTAAATTTTGCTCTCTATCGAGCCTAATTTTTACACTGTCGAAACTTAGCATACGGTTCACAGAAAAATGCACTCCTACGTCGCGTAAAAAATCTATATATTTTATACTATCTAGCCAATCTGCGTTATTTACTACGATAGCACCAGTCTTTCCATCGTTGAAAGATATCATTTTCTCGAGTGTTTTTTTTATGCCGGATATGTTTTGGTTGATATCTTTTATAGGTAAGACACTTCTTGCCTTATCCTTACCAGATGGATCACCAACTTTCGTTGTTCCGCCTCCGAGTAAAACTATCGGCTTATAACCAAATTTTTGTAGGTGACGGAACATCATAATATGCATGAGATGACCAGCATGAAGACTCGGAGCTGTGCAATCAAACCCGATATATGCAACGATATAATTATTCTGTGATAATAACTGGTCTAATCCTTTGATGCTTGTGCATTGGTATAGGTACCCCCTTTCTTGGATAAAATTCAAAAATTCGGACTTGTGTTTCATGGTTTGCCTTCATCAATTAAAGTGATTTTAATCTATGAGTCTTACAAATGAAAGAAAGTTAATTCCACAGTTCTTCTATTTTATAATACTCCCTTACTTCCGGTCTGAATATGTGAACCATTATACCTTGAAAATTCACAATTACCCAATTGCCTTCATCCATACCTTCCACATCTGCTTTATCATGTGGCTTGAGACTCTTTATTACATACTCAGCTAACGCTTTCACGTGGCGGCTCGAATCACCGGATGCAATAATCATATATTTTGCAAGAACGGTTTTATTCTGCACGTCTAAAGTGACTATATCATGACCTTTGTTTTGATCTATGATGCTTACAATCATGTTTTTTATTAATTCTGTATCACCAGATACACCAGCCATCATCTTAAATTATATAATTTGTTTATAATTATATACTCAAAATTTCTAAACATGAACTATTTTTGATATTACTAAGACCAAATTGTTCATGCTTTTGATGCAACAGTATATACAATACATATCCTTTTATATATAACTTAAGGGTGGGTTCCTAATAGTGTACTTATTATGAGCAAAACTCTTGTTTACTTAATCGGCTTTCCAGGTAGTGGTAAGTTTACTATTGCACGAAAACTGAGTGAGATCATTGATGCAGTGATAGTAAGTAATAATCTATTCAACAATGTCATACTTAACGTGGTTGAATTACCAAATGCTGAAGTTCCCGATGACCTATGGGAAAAAATTTTTGCGGTTAGAGAAAATATGCTAGCGGTACTGGGAGAACATCACATAAAATCAAAGCATTATATATTTACAAATGAGTTGATAGATGGTGATTCCTACGACCAAAGAGTATACAGCTCAATGGTGAATTTAGGTAAAAAAATGGGTGTAGAAATTCTTCCTGTAGTATTACATTGCAATAATGAAGAGCTAATAAGGCGTGTTGAATCAAAGGAGAGGTGCCAGGAAGGTAAAATTACTGATTCAGATTTTGCCATAAAAAGGATTAGAGGAAAAAGGTTATTTATACCTGAAGGCTCACTTGAAATTGACAATTCGAACTTGAGTGCAAAGGAAGTTGCAGAAAGAATTGTTAAAAGGATGAATAATGGAAAAAAGTTAGTTAACACTTCTGTAAATAATTTAACAAAGCGTACTCATGATTGAACAGAAAGATAAGTATCGTCCTTGTGTTGGCATAATGCTATTTAACAAACAGGGACACGTCTTTGTTGGAAAACGCTTTGATAGTGACTTTTACTGGCAAATGCCGCAAGGAGGGATTGATGATGGTGAAGAGTCGGAGCAGGCAGTGTTACGTGAGTTGCTAGAGGAAGTTGGCACTGATAAAGCAGAGATTATAGCCGAAAGTAAGGGTTGGATATACTACAACTTACCTGAGGAATTTATACCAACTTGTTGGAATGGGAGATATTCTGGCCAAAAGCAGAGATGGTTCTTAATGAAGTTTTGTGGAGAGGATAAGGACATTAACATTAATTATACTGATCATCCAGAGTTTAAAGAATGGCGTTGGCAAAGTACAGATGATTTGGTAGCAAATGCTATATCCTTTAAAAAGGAAGTTTATAAAACAGTGATAGAAGAGTTTTTTTCTCAAATAAAAGCCTCTATTATTGAATGGAAATTATAATAAGTTCATGATAGTAGATTCTCATTGCCATTTGATTTATTTTTCTGATGATGAAATACTGAAAGTAATTTCGAGGGCAGAGCAAAATGATGTAAAAGTTTTACATAATATATGCGTGAGCATTGATGATGTTCCTAAGTTGTTAAAAATTTCTTCATCCTATGATTACGTTTACTCCTCTGTTGGTGTGCATCCACTTGATAATACTGTAGAAAGCGGTGAGTGTATACGTGTTGATGAACTAGTTGAATTTACCGAAAATCAAAAAGTAATTAGCATCGGTGAAACCGGATTAGATTTTTATAAATCTAATAACAGAAGCAATCAGAAAAAAAGCTTTGTATTGCACATAGAGGCGGCAAGAATAACTGGATTGCCTTTAGTCATTCACACTAGAAATGCTGATGATGAAATGATTGATATGTTAAAGTCAGAAATGAAGAATGGCACTTTTAGTGGAGTAATGCACTGCTTTACTTCTTCGAGAGAGCTTGCTTATCAAGCTATGGATTTGGGATTGTATATTTCATTTTCTGGAATTATTACTTTTAAGAATGCTAGTTTATTGAGAGGAATTGCGCAGGATGTACCACGTGAGCGTGTTTTAGTTGAAACTGATGCACCGTATCTGTCACCTGAGCCTTACAGAGGGAAACAAAACGAGCCGGCAATGGTAAAATATGTTGTGAATTGCCTGGCGAAATTATGGGATGAATCACCCCATAAAGTAGCAGAGGTAACTACAAGCAACTTTTTTAGGCTGTTTGCGAAACTTAAGCTTAATGAAATTTTACAAAATTATTAGTTTACTTATAAACTAAGAGACTTCACTAAATCTTTCACTGCTTTCACAGATTTGTTAAACATTTCTTGTTCACTATCTTCCATTTTAACCTCTAAGACTTTTTCAACTCCGTTTTTTCCAATAATTACAGGAACGCCAATGAATAGGTCTTTCACGCCATATTTACCACTGAGATAAGCAGCACATGGTAGTATACGCCTTTTATCTTTTAAATATGATTCTAGCATACATATGGCTGAAGAGGCAGGAGCATAGTACGCGGACCCAGACTTCAGTAAATCAACTATCTCTTTCCCACCATTACGAGTACGCTTGACTATTTCATCAACTTTTTCCTGTGTGATGAGACCCATATCAATGATTTTGGTAAGAGGAATGCCAGCAACTGAAGCGCAATTAATTAGTGGTACCATAGTATCGCCATGTCCTCCAAGCACGAAAGCAGATATATCTTCAATTGAGATGTTTAACTCACTTGCAAGAAAATAGCGAAAACGAGAGGAATCAAGCACTCCTGCCATTCCAACAATCATGTGAGTTGGAATGTTTGAAGATTTATGCACCACTGAAACCATGGCATCCAAAGGATTGGTAACCACTATTACAAACGCGTTTGGAGAATATTTTTTAATGTTTTCACCAACCTCTTTCATTACTTTGGCATTAGTTTGGAGGAGATCGTCCCTGCTCATTCCTGGTTTTCTTGCAATGCCAGCGGTTATTATAATTGCATCGGAGTTTTTTATATCTTCATACCTATTTGTGCCGGTGATGCTAGTATTGAACCTGTCAATAGAGGATGATTCCGCAATGTCAAGTGCTTTACCTTGCGGTATTCCATCACTAATATCAAGTAAAACAACGTCACCAAGCTCTCTGAGCGCAACCATATGGGCAAGAGTTCCACCGATATTTCCTGCACCAATCAAAGATATTTTTTTTTTTTGTACTGTCATTTTCTACTCCTTTATATTTACTTTTGTAGCTTTACCTTCCCAAGGGGATAAACTGTCAAACATCCGAAAATCCTGTGGCAAGTCTATAGGATTATACACAACCTTTTTTGTTTCTATATCATACCTAACTTCCTCATAGCCAGTGAGAGGAAAATCTTTCAACATTGGATAGCCTTTGAATCCATAATCCGTTAGAATCCTACGCAAATCGGGGTGATCAGAGAATTCTATTCCATACATATCAAACACTTCGCGCTCAAACCATGAAGCTGTACTGAATATATTTGCCACACTTGGAGGCATATCACTTTCGTATAACTGAAGCTTTATATGTACCCTGATGTTATGCACAATGCTGAGCAAGTTGTATATTAACTCAAAACGTTTTTCTCTATCTGGATAATCAACTCCAAAAATATCAACTAATAATTCAAACCTGCATTTCTCATCATCACGCAGAAAGAGTAAGTGATTTTCAATATCATCTAAAGCTGAATACATTACAATAGTACCATCACCTTGCTGAATGCATTCACATTTGGTCTTTTTTTGTATATGCTTTGCAGTTTTACCCATGTTGTACATTCTGAGTTCGTTTTATCTTATTTTGTAGGCATAGCATCCCATATAGCAACGCTTCGGCAGTTGGTGGGCATCCAGGAACATACACGTCAACCGGTACAATTCTATCACAACCACGGACTACTGAGTAGGAGTAATGATAATAACCACCACCATTTGCGCAACTTCCCATGGATACAACATACTTCGGATCTGCCATTTGGTCGTAAACCTTACGCAACGCCGCTGCCATTTTGTTAGTTAGTGTGCCAGCAACAATCATAACGTCTGCTTGCCTTGGACTTGCACGAAACATTATACCATATCTATCAAGATCGTAACGACTGGACGCAGTGTGCATCATCTCCACTGCACAGCATGCAAGACCAAATGTCATTGGCCACAATGAGCCAGATCTTGCCCAATTCATTATATAATCTATTAGATCACCAAATTTAGTGACAAGAAACCCTTCTTTCTTATAACGACCCCAATCATTGTGAGATAGAATTTGACCTGTCATAAACTTACTCCCATTCTAATGCACCTTTGCACCACTCATAGATAAAGCCTATAGTGAGTATTGCAAGAAATATCAGCATAGACCAAAATCCACAATAACTTATTTTAGATAAAGAAACAGCCCAAGGAAAAAGAAAAGCAATTTCTAAGTCAAATATTATAAATAATATTGAAACTAAGTAAAACTTAATGTCAAAATTCTTTCTTGCTCTTGATAAAGGGTTGAAGCCGCACTCATATGTAGAAAGTTTTTCGCTATCAGGATTGCTCACTGCAAGAAACATCGGCAACACGCCCAGGGTAAGAGATACTATGATTGATACGCAGATAAAAATTACTATGGTTAAATATTCACTCATTTAACAAAATATATAGAAAGCAACACTACAAACTTACATGCTTTCCTAATCTTTTGCCACCTAAAATATGCATGTGAAAATGTGGTATAACTTGTTCTCCATTTTCACCGTAGTTAGTAACTAATCTGTACCCTGTTTTTTCTAGATTGTATTTATGTGTTATCTCTCTTACGGTTTTAAAGAAACTTACAATTTCCTCTGCAGAGGCTTTTAGGATAAAATCGTCATATGAAATATACTGGTTTTTTGGTATGACTAAAATATGAACTGGTGCGTCAGGATACTTATCATAAAATGCCAACACACTCTCATTCTCGTGCACCTTCTCGCAAGGCAACTCACCTCTTAATATTTGAGCAAAAATGTTACCGTCGTCGTAATTGTCATTGCTCATACTTTAAGGTCATTTTCCTCTTTTTTCTTGTTCTTTCACAAAAGGCGTAGATGACGGTTCCTTCGTTTCATTATTAGAGGCATTTCCTTCAAAACGTAGAAAATTTCTAGTCTCATTACTAGTAAATTTTCTCACTTGGTTTTCTATATGTTGTGGTAACTCCGTATCTTTGAAAGTAGTTTTTTTAGCTTTTACATGATACATTTCCCAAGGATTGGTCATATTGTTTTGAGTGATAACCTCATTAGGCTCTAGGGATTCCAGAGTGTTTGATGGCTTTTTAGGTACTGCAATTTTTGATAGCTGCTCTGATGACTTTTTATTACTTGCAGGTTCTATAAGTTTTGTTTCTGGTAGCTGTTGTTTCTTATGACTAGGTACTACAGTTTCTGAAGGCTGCTCTGGTGACTTTTCAGCTTCTGCTGATTTGTCCTGACTATCATACTCTCGATACAATTTTTCCGCAATACCATATAGCAATTTTCGGTCTGTGTGAACTTTAAACTCTCCACCAGTGATTTTTGCTAGGCCTTTGAGATTGCGATCAACCTCACCATAAATTCCTTCAATAACAAGCTTTTTGATCTCCTCTGGACTCTTTCCTTTGTGTTCAGAAGCATCTTTAATTTTTTTGGTAATTTTCTCAACATCAACTTCAATTACAACTTTGTTTTCTTCTTTAAAAACAGCTATGCTTGAATGCTTATTTTCCTTATTTAGATTTAGTTCTTTTATTTTATCTAATTGTTCTGGCGTCAAGTAAGGTATATCTCCCGTCAAAGTTCTTGACGCTAAAAATTTTATTTTCCCATCTTTATAGCTTATTATTTCTACGCCGAGATTCTTGCTAGCTTCTGTTGTTTCTATAGGTGGGTCATATTTCTTTTCTTTTTCAGGCACATCCATACCAACAGCTTCCTTTAATGAAACTTTGGCATCATGTTTCGTTTCACCCCATGAAGCAAACGGCTTCTTTATAGGGTAAATGAGTGCTTTAGGCACAAGAAAAAACACGTCTTTTGTAGCTCTTGCCCCTTTTTTAACTGCCCCGCCTATTTTAGCCCAGATATCTGCCATACGTACCTCCTAAGTATTCCCATACCAAATACTATAATATACCCTAAATTATAAATGAAAACATTTAAACTTCTATATCTATTATAAGATGAATTCATAGGGATTGCAACTATTATTTACAAATTTTCTTAAGCATGTAGTATTTTCGCTACTTTTATTGTTCAATTTGCTTTAAGGCTAAATTATGTTCAAGTGGAACGCAAATAATATCATCGATGCTACTGGCGGAAGAAAAGTGGATAGTTGTAATTGGGTACATAGCTCGAATATTTCAACAGATACAAGAAGCATAAAAGAAGGTGATGTATTTATTGCTCTCAAGGGAGAGAATTTTGATGGACATGATTTTTTACATGAAGCATTTTTAAAAGGGGCAGCAGCTGCAGTAGTAAGCGAAGGCAAATGTAGAAATCTTCCCCTGATTGTTGTGCAAGATACTCTCAAAGCTTTGCATGATATGGCATCATATTACATTAGAAATGTTCTTGTTAATGCTAAAATTATTGCAATTACAGGTATTGTCGGGAAAACCACTACAAAGGACATGCTGCACACTGTTTTATCGCAATATGGAGTGTCTCATGTAAACGAAGGGAACTTGAATAATAATATAGGATTGCCTTTGACAGTTCTGAAAGCTCCGGAAAGTTGCCAGTACTTAATTCTTGAAATGGGAATGAATAAAGCTGGTGAAATAAAAGAGTTATCGAAGATTAGTAATCCTGATATCGCGGTTATTATCAACGTAGAGCCTGCACATGTTGAGAATTTTTCGTCGCTACTTGATATTGCACAAGCAAAATTGGAAGTTCTGTATGGCATGAAAAATAACGGTACTTTGGTTTTGAACAGAGATAATAAATATTATGACTATCTCTCATCACGTGCCGATAGAGATATAATAAGTTTTGGTAAAGATAGAAGCGCTACTGTTCATTTATTAGACCTAATAAGAAACGATAGCAGGCTGGATTTAAAAATTAGACTGAATAATAATCTGATCATAGACTGTAGTTTACCTGCGCAAGGCGAACATTTTGCATACTCTGTGTTGGCTGTTGCAGCAGTTGTGCAAAGTCTCGGTCTTGATTTGTCGAAATTACCACTTGCACTTAAGAATTTTAGTGTAACCAAAGGTAGAGGTAGCGTTCACAAAGCTGAATACAATGGAAAGAGCGTATATTTGATTGATGATTCCTATAACGCCAATCCTGCTTCAATGAAAGCTGCAATAAGGGCTTTAGGTACATATTTTAATCGGAGAAAAGTAGCATTACTCGGCGATATGCTAGAACTTGGTAATGAAAGCGTAGCATTTCATACGGAGCTGCTTGATTTTATCGCAGAATGTGGTGTGAGTAAAGTTTATACAGTCGGTAAATTTATGTTAGAATTGCACAGGCTTTTGCCAAGCAATATAAAAGGCACGCATTTTAATGATTCCAATCAATTGAAAAGTGATTTAGCTAATATTGTTCAGAGTAATGATGTAATTCTAGTTAAAGGCTCACGTGGAATGAAAATGGATCTTATAGTACAGAGATTCATAGTAGAATATTAAATAAAACTACTGTATTAATTTAGGGTTAAGTTATTAGAAGTTTTAATCGTGACAAAACGTATAGTTATTTTTGGTGGAACAGGGTTTATAGGAAAACACATCGTAAGGCGCCTGGCAGCAGCGGGGTATTTAATAAGAATATTTACTTGTGACCAGGAAAAAGCTGCTTGCCTGAAACTATGTGGAAATTTAGGGCAAATATCAGTACTTAAAGGCGATTTTTTTAATGAAAAATCAATTTTGGAAAGTATGGAGGGATGTGATGCAGTCATAAACTTAGTAGGAATATTACATGAGACAAAAAAGCATGATTTCTATGCCATTCATGTTGGCATAGCTGAAAGAATAGCAAGAGCTGCAAAGACAAAAAATGTACCCATGATGATACATTTTTCTGCTATGGGGGTAGAAAATAACAAGCTGTCAAAATATGCCCAAAGTAAATTGGAAGGTGAAAAAGCTGTAACTTCAGCATTTCCAGAAGCAATAATAATTAGGCCCAGTCTTGTATTTGGCAAAGAAGATAGTTTCTTTAATAAATTTGCGAAGCTAGCGACAATTCTTCCTTTTTTGCCGCTAATTGGTGGTGGAACAACTAAATTTCAGCCGATATGTGTAACTGACCTAGCTGAAGTGGTATATCGTATCATCAACCTTAACAAAAAAGATAAGAAAATCTACAATATAGGCGGACCAAAGATCTATTCTTTTAAAAGCCTATTAAAGTTTATTTTGAATGTTACTAACAGAAAGTGCTTGTTAGTCAACGTATCTTTTCCAATGGCAAAGTTAATAGCTTTTTTCTTAGAAAGTAGGATCATTTCTATGTTGCTGAAGCCTATAACCGGTAATACAAACCCCATGCTTACTAGAGATCAGGTGAAAGTTATGATGAGTAGCTCAATCGAAAAATCAACTGATCTTGAAACAATAAAAATCCGTCCAGTGTCAATTGAAAATATAGTGCCAGAATATTTGAAGGTTTATAGAAAGTATTGAGGAGAAAGCGTAGCAGGTGTTGCCAGAAGGTTTAAAATTGGCGAGACAGCTTTATATGAGCATACGCGTCAAGTTAAGGAAATGCTGCAAAATATAACAACATTTAAAGAGGATGTCTTATTTGTTTCATTTATTTTTTAGGAAATTCTTACCTAAAATAAGATAAATTATTAACTTAACTACTTAATATTTAAATAGTTTTTTATATCATCTTCTTCCCTCCTTATGTCACTTTTCCTTAACTTGACGCGTATGGCTTTATATGAGTGGGAGAAAAAGGCGTAAGGAAGCAGGAGGTTTTTGGTCAAAAAAAGCCTGGAAGCGTGGGTTATAATTATAAAATTACTAACTGGGATGCACCACCAATTCCACTACACAGAAAGCGGACAGACGAAAGTGGAAAAAAGTTATAACGTCATCCAGTAGAAAAAAAACTACTTGACAACCTCCGCCGTTACCCTTGTTATAGCACTGAAGCTATTTGTTTAACTTCCCAATCTGTACAGGTTAAAATGACAAGAGAAC
>NZ_JAHDJT010000027.1 GCF_023661085.1 Wolbachia pipientis | reverse complement strand
CATTTTAACCTGTACAGATTGGGAAGTTAAACAAATAGCTTCAATACTATGATAATGGGACTGGTGAAGGTTGTCAAGTAGTTTTTTTGACTCTGTTTCTGTGAACTACTTGGGTGACACCGTAGGTTATTTAGAGAGTTTTACAAAAATCCATTTTTAACTTACACTACAATTTTAAACCTACAACTTATGCGCAATAGGCTTATAATCAAATCTTTTTCGGTACTGTGTATCCTTCTCCTTGCTTTATACGTAATACTGCCGAATTTCTTTGATAATAAGCTTCTTGTTTCAAAAAAGAGAATAAACCTAGGGCTTGACCTGAAAGGTGGGTCATCTCTGCTTCTTAATGTAGATTTGGATTCTTACTTCAAAGAAAAATTGAGTATGTTAGCCGATGAAATAAAAGAAAGCCTGCTAGCAAAAAACATCGAATCTCGCGTACGAAGCGATAAACAAGTAATTGTAACATTGAATAATACTGATGACTATAAGAAAGTTTCAACGCTAGTTCATAAAATAAACCCAAATTTAGAGCTAAACAGGAAGGATTCTTCGGTTTTCATTTCATATAAGCCTCATTATAAGAATTCTCTAATCAATGAAGTAGTTTCAGAGTCGATAAATAACGTCCAAAGACGCCTGGATAAGCTTGGTACGAGGGAAGTAAGCGTGCAAAAACAAGGGCAGAACAAGATATTAGTTCAAGTGCCTGGAGTAGAAGACACCGAGCAAATAAAATCTCTGCTTGGCAAAACTGCTAAGCTAGCTTTTCACTTGGCAAACACTAATGTGGCCAAAATGCAGGATATAGACCATGAAACTACTGTCATACTCAAGGATTCTTTAGGCAACTCTTATCCAATATTCCGCAAGACTGAAATAGGCGGTGATTCGCTGGTTAACGCGTCAGTTAGATTCGGTTCGCTTGGTAAACCCACGGTACATTTTAAATTTGACAGCATAGCAAGTAAGAGATTCGCAAAAATCACTAAGGAAAATATAGGAAAACCCTTTGCAATTGTTCTCGATAACACAGTTCTCACTGTGCCAACAATACGCGAACCAATCCTAAATGGAGAGGGAGAAATTAGTGGTAATTTCACTGAGAAACAAGCGAGTGAGCTTGCAATACTCCTAAAATCTGGCGCATTGCCAGCACCGCTTAAAATAATAGAAGAGAAAAATATCGGTCCAAGCCTTGGAGAAGAGTCAATAAAAGCAGGAGAAATAGCAGCGATAGTCTCTATCGTAGCTGTTGCTTTATTTATAATTATTATTTACGGCAAGTTAGGCTTATTGGCCTCTGTTGCACTGCTTTTTAATGTAATTTCTATACTATTAATTCTTACCCTACTTGAGGCAACTCTGACTTTACCTGGAATTGCCGGCATTGCGCTAACTGTTGGTATGTCGGTGGATGCAAATGTTTTGATATTCGAACGCATTCGCGAAGAAATGAAATCAGGAAAAAGAACAGTTCGTGCCATTGAAGAGGGTTTTAGAAACGCAATAAAGACAATCCTCGATTCAAATCTCACCACACTAATTGCTGCTGGGATAATGTTTGCCATTGGCAGCGGGGCGATAAGAGGCTTCTCTGTTACTTTGTCAATAGGCATCTTATGCTCAATGTTCTCTGCGATCACAGTTACAAAACTTCTGATAGAGTTGTGCGTAGATCCGAAGAAGTTGGTGCTTTAAGTTTTAGCAGCCACTAAATTCTTATCTTCATCTTTAATTTCTGAAGGATCAACCGATTCAAGAGTATTACTAGGTTTATCAGATTCTTCTATAGTGTGAGTATCACTGTTCTTTTCCTGCGAGGAAAGGTATTCCTTTACTACTTCAACTGTAGCCTTTATAAATTCTCCTGCAACGCAGGCCAAAATAGGTATAACGATTCCTATTATTATACCTATTCCAGTTGTTGACACCACACCAAGGGAAACTGTATTCACAGATGCAGCAAGGCCAACTCCAATTGCTATGCTAGAAATATGTGATAAGCTCCATGACCCAAGTAGCTCTTTGTGACCTGCTTTATATAACGTGAAAGAAAGTAACCAAAAAATTAATGTAGAGGATAATGCTGCAGAGGCGATAATGGCGCTGCCTAAAACAATGGGCAAAAAAGCTGTAAAACCTAGCGCAGAACCAATAAGACCTGTAATACACCCTATTATCCCACCTACTGCTAATGTTACTCCCGCAAAAAATGTTATTACTTCAAGTGTTTCTATACTCATGATTCTCCTTTAAGATGCTTATTAATAAAATATTAATTTATTATTAATTATTTGTCAAGTTATTTTGCCTATCAATCTGTTTCAAAACAACGAAATTGTTGTATAATGTTACTTTTAAGTTTTATTTCCAATGCGTAGGTTTGCGATACTTTTTTCTATACTGCTTGCAATAGTTGCGTACTATTTGAACAATGAAGTGATATTTGAAGTAGCAAAGCTATTTAGCGATATATTCATCAGCTTGCTCAAATTAATCAGTTTACCTTTAGTTTTTCTATCCATAGTGTCTACAATTTCAGGTCTTAAAGACTCAATTGGAATTAAAATTTTACTTAAGAAAACACTATTCTATACGCTACTTACAACTATTATAGCTGCGTTTGTTGCGCTATCTTTTTATTTACTTATGGATCCAGTGAGAAAAAATTTCATAAATAACACGATAGAAAACGTAAGTGACAGCAATCACAACTACTTTTCATACTTGAAATCACTCATTCCTTCAAATTTTGTGCAAGTCTTTCTTGAAAATAACGTTATTGGCAGCATATTGATCGCTTTTTTAATGGGTGGAGCTGTTATTTCACTCTCAAGAGAAAAACAGGATATATTACATCAAGTGTTTTCTGCACTTTTTGATACGTTACTTAAAATTGCTCAAGGGCTACTGAAGTTTATTCCACTCGCTGTATGGTCCTTTATCACGTGTTTTTTGCACGAGTTAAAAGGTGGCAGCGAGCTCTATAGTCTTTTGTGGTATTTTGCCTGTATAATGTCTGCAAATTTCGTGCAAGCGTTTCTAGTTTTACCGCTACTTATGTGGTATAAAGGCATATCACCAATTCAGACGCTAAGAGGAGTTATGCCTGCACTCACACTTGCGTTTTTTTCTAAATCATCCAGTGCAACACTGCCGACAACCATAGACTGTGTGCAAAATAAGCTAAAAGTGCCAAAGAAATTGTCGTCCTTTATTTTACCAATATGTACAACAGTCAATATGAACGCATGTGCTGCGTTTATTTTGATTACAGTAATGTTTGTTGCGGAGATGAATGGGTACACATTTTCCTTAAGCGAAATGTTTATATGGATTTTTTTAGCCACAGGGGCTGCAATTGGCAACGCTGGAGTGCCGATGGGATGCTATTTTATGGCAACTAGTTATCTTGTATCAATGAACGTTCCTTTGTATATTATGGGGCTGATTTTGCCTATTTACACGATCATCGATATGTGTGAAACTGCAATAAATGTGTGGTCTGATGTTTGCGTAACTCAAATAATCAATAAAGAGTGTAAGGGTGAAACTTAAAAAACGATGTTAGACAAAGATGATCCAATAATGAAGGAATTTGAGGAAGCTGGAGCGATTTTGCACGGACATTTTGTCCTGTCATCAGGGCTGCATAGCGATACATATATACAATGTGCTAAGATTTTTGAGAATCCAAGCAGAGCCATGAAAGTTTGCGAGCTATTGGCAAATAAGATAAGAAAAGAGCTAAGTAGTCCAATAGATTTAATACTATCTCCCGCAATTGGTGGAATAATCGTGGGTTATGAGATTGGCAGGCAGCTTGGAATCAGGACGATGTTTTGCGAGCGCGTTAATGGCAAGTTTGAATTGCGCCACGGATTTGAGATCAAAAAGGGTGAGAAAATATTACTGATTGAAGATGTGATAACCACGGGCAAATCTTCACTAGAAGCAGTGGAATGTGCAGAAAGGAAGGGGGGTAAAGCCGTTGCTGAAGCTGCTCTAATCAAGAGGAATAGTGAAGCAAAATTGCCTTTTCCTGTTATATCTTTGCTTGAGCTGAATATCAAAAACTATAGCGGATCAGAGCTTCCTGAAGAATTGAGAAAACTGCCTGTAACCAAGCCAGGGAGCAGGGAATATCTAAGTAATTGTACAAAGTAATCCTATTTTCAATGTCATCCAAGTAGCATAGAAACGGATTAGATGCAAAATTTACTTGACAACCTTCGTTGTTACCCTTATAATAGAATTGAAGCTATTCATTTAGCTTCAATCTGTGCAGATTAAACGACGAAAGTATCACGGTTGGCGTCTTATGTTTAATTTTTTGCACTATGTGCACCTTATGTCTTTATTAATTTCACCTAGACTCCTAGGTTTTTCCCTATACAAGCTGAAACGCGCTTATAAGTCGTTTAAGACAGTATAGTACGCCAATTTGCAGGATTAGAGAGTGAGCAACTTCTACCACGGGATTTCTTTTGTCTTTTTTTCTGCTTAGTAAATTTCTTAAACATTAAGCTAAGGTTAGTTGCGGTTTAAAGGCAGCTAAATTGCAGCGTTTAAGGTTCAAAAGATGCCAATATTTTTGAACAGGTATTGACCAGGGCTTCTTTTGCTTTTTTTTCTCATTTAGTAAATTTCTTAAGCATAAAGATTATGCTAACTTTCGTTATCAGAGAGTCAAAAAATGACTGTGTAAAAGACCTAATAACATGTATAATTTATAAACAATCTTTGAGGTGGATTATGAAACTAGGCGTTAACATCGATCACGTTGCAACCCTCCGCAACGCACGCAGAACTTCTTACCCAGATCCATTGAAAGCAGCAGAAATAGCCATTGATGCGGGAGCAGATTTTATCATCGTGCACTTACGAGAAGACAGAAGACATATTAAAGATGAAGATGTGTTTAATCTGAAAAAAAACATTGAAACTGAGCTAAACCTTGAAATTGCAGCTACAGAAGAAATGCTTGGAATAACAAAAAAGGTAAAACCCTATTCGATTAATATAGTACCAGAAAAAAGAGAAGAATTGACAACAGAAGGTGGCTTGGATATAATTAACATGTACAGCAAACTCTCTAGTATAATAGAGGAGATGCATAGCATTGGTATAAAGGTTTCACTGTTTATCAATCCAAATATCAATCAACTAAAATATCTTGAAAAGCTAGAAAGAAAGCCTGACATAATAGAAATTCATACAGGAGATTACTGCGATAATCCATCAGAGGAAAAATTACAATCAATTACTAATGCTGCAGGATATATCAATAAATTAGGAATAGAATGCCACGCAGGACATGGGATAACCTATACACACGCTAAAAGAATAAAAGAAACACCTCACATTTCAGCTCTTAATATAGGCCACTCTTTAATCAGCGAAGCTATATTTTACGGCTTACACAGCGTAGTAAAAACAATGAAAACGATAATCTCTAACTAACTACTGCTTTTTCCTTTTCATTCAAAACAGTTAAAAGAGTCTTGCTCGCTTTAAATTTCACTCTTGTCTTTTTAGGAACAGTCATGATCTCACCACTCTGAGGATTACGACATTGTTTCTCCCGACTTATAGCAGTAGAGAATGTACCTACCCCATGCAGACGTATTTCACCTTCTCTATCTAGCTCATCTTTTATTATTTTTATAAACGCATCATGAATCTTGCCCAAGTCAGACTTCGTTATATTTATATTCTGACAAGAACAATCTTCTTTTAATTGTTTTACTATATCTTCTTTACTCATAAATTACCTTAATATTGAAAAATTCACACAAACAGCATATTACGTTCATATCAATAGTCAACTAAATTTATCGCGAAAATAGAATATGTCATACACTTTTTTTAATATTTGCATAACGCTTAACAAAAAGTTCCATAAAAAAAATAACTACCTTTTAGAAAATTGACACTTCTTGCGAGCCTTGTGTTGACCATATTTTTTACGCTCAACAACACGTGAATCTCGTGTTAAGAACCCTTTTTTGCGCAATATAGAATGTAAGTCTTGGCTTATTTTACTTAAAGCTCTGCTTATTCCATGAGCTAAGGCACCTGCTTGACCAGACAGCCCTCCACCTTTTATCGTAGCAAATACATCATACTTATCGAGCATAGATGTTACAATAAATGGCATTTTTACCATTTGGCGCACTGATTCCCTTTTAAAGTAATCCAGTAGTTTGTCTTTCTGATTAACACTAAACTTCCCGCTTCCTGGCTTTATCCATACTCTTGCTGCAGATTCCTTCCTTCGGCCTGTAGCATATAAACGACCAAGCGAATCAATTACTGGTTTAGTTGTTTTTTCTGATTGATTTGTTACAGAACTTTCCATTTTTACTCCATTGTTTTTTATTTTTACGATTTAAGGAAGCAAAATCTATCTTTTCAGGTTGCTGTCCTTGATGCTTATGCTCTGGACCAGAATAAACATATAAATTCCCAAAACGTTTGCGTGCCATAGGACCATCATCAAGCATTCTTTTTACTGCCATTTCTATTACACGCTCAGGAAACTTACCATTTAAAATGTTATCTGGAGTAGTTCTTTTCAAACCACCAGGGTAACCTGTATGCTTATAATAAATTTTCTCTTTAAGTTTCTTTCCAGTAAAATGCACCTTTTCTGCATTGATGATAATTACATTATCACCACAATCCATATGAGGTGTATACTCAGGTTTATGTTTTCCACGCAATAGCGTCGCTACAAATGCTGCAAGCCTCCCTACTACTAATCCTTCTGCATCTATGACAAACCATTTTTTATCGATTTGTTTTTCTTTTAAGAAAAAAGTTTTCATCATCTAAAATTATAAAATAGTAAGCTATGATACACTTAATTTCTAAATAGTGTCAACAACATTAGTTATTGATTATTAAAGCAATTTGTGCTAGTAACTTAGCTGTGTGCAACTAATATGTATATAGGAGTAGAATGTTTCGGTTGATTATTACGCTTGCGGCCATTTTTAGTGCTATAAGTTGTTACGCAATTGACCTCGAAGAAGTTATAAGTAAAGCTATTAAAAATAGTTCAAAACTAAAATCTCAATTCTACCAATACAAAAGTGCAGAAAAACAGCTAAAATCTGCCGGGTTAACTGGGTTTCTGCCAGATATTAGTTTGCAATATAGGTTTAACGAAAAATTTGGTTTTGAGGATAAGACCGGTGGCAGACTTGGCCTTGGAAGGAGCTTGACATTAAATCAAAGAATAATGGACGGTGGTGGTACTTTTGCCACATTCAGTCGATCAAGTCATCTTCTCAAAGTAGAAAAGATGCGGTTTCAGCAGTTAAAACAAGAGATTGCGCTCAACGCTGTGAAAGTATACGTTGACGTTCTACGCAGAACAGAAATATTAAAATTGAGAGAGCACAAAGAACGCGTTTCTTTGGAGCACTTGTCAGCAATGAAAAAACGCCTTTCTCTTGGAGAGGTTACCAACGCTGAAGTTTCATTAGCAAAAGCAAAGTTTTCATCCTCGGTATCGGAAAGAGTTGATGCTGAAGGTAAATTAAAATTGGCAAACATTGCTTACTTTCATTTAATTGGTAAGGATCCTGATGAACTCTCAGAAGCTAATGATAAGTTACCTTCTGTTCCGAAGCTAAATGAATGCTTACAATTAGCAAAAACCAATAATTTATCTCTCAAAGCAGCGATTTATCAAAAAAGAGCAGCTAAAATGGAAGTGATTGCTGAAACTTCTAAGTGGCTGCCCTCTTTAAATCTCAGCACAAGTAAAGGCTTTAGAGAAGGCTTTAGCTTTGATACGCTTTTAGACAACGTCAATATTGTTTTCACTCTCGATATCCCGATTTTTAAAAGAGGAATCAATGCTTTTGGTATTGGCAAAGCTAAAATGGATGCAAAAAAATCTACCTACGATTATTATGAAACAGTAAAAAATATAGAAAAAGAGGTTGTGAACGCTTGGAATAACGTTCTGACAGCAAAGGCTGTCATTAAGGCAAGTCACGAAGCCGAAAAAGCAGCAGCTTTAGCGTTGGAAGGAGTTGAGCAAGAAGTCAACTTAAATTTGAAAAGCACAACTGAACTTTTGGATACTGAAGATGCACTATTCAAAGCACGTTCAGACTTGGTTGAAGCAAAAAGCAACTATGTAATTAGTGTTTATAATTTGCTTTTTATGATAAATAGTATAAATCTCTAAATTTAATGGTGTTAGCGTTATGAATGATGGACAAAGCAATCAATCTGTAAAAGATATCCTAGAAGACATAAAAAAAGCCATATCGGGTAAAAATGCAAGTGGTGATGAAGTAGAGAAGGAAAAAGAGGATGATGATGTTCTGTATCTTGAAGAAGAATACTTGGAAGATTCTGAAGAAGATAGTAAAGAGGAGGATAAAGAAAAAAACAACAACGTTCAGGGTAAGGAAATGGTTTTCGATAACACCAAATTTAATATTCATAGTCACAATCTAGAGGAAAAAGAAGAGGTTCACTTGCAGCATAATACCCAAATGAGCAATAAAAAAGTGGATAACAGTAGCTTACAAACGCAAAATAACGACCATCTAATCTTAAAAGAGAATATGGAAGAGATTAAAGAGTTACTTGAAAGAATGCAAAGTGAACTACAGCACAAGCAACAAAAAAGGGCAAGTCTTACTGTTGAAGAATTAGTCACATCTCTTTTAAAACCTCAGTTGTCGGAATGGCTAAATAAGTATCTTCATACATTGGTAAAAGAAGTAGTTGAAAAAGAGCTAAAAGACATAATCAGTAATAAATGATTCTTGTAGGGTATTAACAATAAAAACTAGAGTAAAAACAGCCAAAGGCAGAAAACTATCTTCAACCAGGTGGCTGCATCGTCATTTAAATGACAAGTACGTACAAAAAACCAATAAGGGTGGCTACAGATCTCGCTCGGCATACAAGTTGATAGAAATAGATAATAAATTCAAATTACTCCAAAAAGGGCAAAAAGTCATTGATCTTGGTGCTTCTCCAGGTGGATGGTCACAAGTTGCATCTCGGAAAGGAGCAAATGTGGTTGCCATTGACATAAAACCAGTAAATACAATTGCTGGAGTAGAATATATACAATGTGATATAAATGAGCTTGAAATTTTGAGGAACAAATTTAAAGACCAAAAATTCGATGTAATTTTATCTGACATGGCCCCAGAATCCTGTGGGTTAAAATCGTTGGATCATATTAGAATTATGCTTTTATGCGAAGCAGCATTGAATCTTGCAAAGCACTTCTTAAATTATGGCGGCAAGTTCGTAGTAAAAATTTTTCAAGGAGAGTCCGATAAAGATTTTTACAACGAATTAAAAAAAATATTTAAAACAGTAAAATACTTTAAACCCAAATCAAGTAGATCTGAGTCTACGGAAATGTATTTAGTAGGTTTAGACTTTGTCGGTGGTAAAGATCTCAAATAATGGTAAAGCCTTCAATCCTGTTCTACAGCAAATTTTAATGCCATATGAGTAGCTATAATGCTATTGACTGTCAGAATAGCAAAAATAAAAGCAGTAATAAGCAACGTGTGAATATTCAAGGATAAGCTTTCAAGCTGAACTAGTAATTTAAAGTATATGAAGACCGGCATTATCATTGGCAAAACAAGAATTTGTGACATTCCCGATACTAAGTTGTTTCGACCAATCATTAGTGCATTTCCAACAGCTGAAATATTGATTACTATCAATGTGCTAAGCAATAAAGATAAGCCTACTGCTATTGAGTATTCAATATTATTATCAAGAACTACAAAGCTGAATATGGAAGAAATCGCTGAAATCGGTAACCCGAACGATAACCAGTGAGCAAAAATTTTACAAGTAATTATAAGCTTAGAAGAAAGTGGTTGTATGAAAATTTGCTCTAATATTCCGTCATGATAATCAGAAGCAAATAAGTTACTTGTAGAGATTTGTAAAGCAAATGTAGCACATATCCATGTTAATGTTAACATAACTTCTTGTTCACTGTTATTTTCAAGTGTGAACAAAGATAGGCTTAACATTACAATAAAAACAGATATTATATGGGTAAAGTTCTTACCATAGATTACTAATTTTTTTATTAAACCAATCATACCAGGACTTTAAATGTTTATTATAAATTATAGTGTTTACTTATAGGTAGTATAATTTCTTGTTCGCAAATTATGTAGGTTTTATTATCTAGTTGTAAGGTTATGGAAGAGTTACCAAAAATAAAATTACCAGAAGATTACACTCCTTCAGAAGACGAAGAATATATGAGCGTAAAGCAGTTAGAGTATTTCAGTTCAAAGTTGCAATCGATGCTTGCTGAGCTGGAGAAGCAAGAACTAGAGGATAGTGCATATTATTCTGATGAAGACAGTGGAAGCGAAAAATTAATCCAGCGCAGAAAAGACAGAAAGGAAAAAATTAAGGAGGCGTTAGAAAAAATAAAATTAGGCACCTACGGTTATTGCGAAGGAACAGGGGAAGAAATAGGAGTCGAAAGACTTAAAGCCAATCCTCTTGCCATATATTGTATTGAGGAGCAGGAGAGATTAGAAAAAGAAAAGAACGTGTACAACACTGAAGATTAATGGAAATGTTGGTATGACAACCGTTTGAATCAATATATGCTGAAAAGTGCTGTACCTGAGGCACTATATCCTTTAACAGCTACTTACCCTTTTTAAAAGGCATGCTTTCATTGAACAAGCAGACTGTACTTGATCCGTTCCTTAAGGTAAATACCGAGCCCACTCTTTCAATTATAAGATAATCATCAACTGTACGGAAATTTACTAGAGATTCATATCCTGCAGAATCAACCATAAAGACTGCTGGAAAATCAGAATTTGTCTTATTAAATTGCAGATATGTGAATTTTCCGTCATCAAAGACTTTAGCGGGTATTATTGACTCACTACCCTTTACATGTGAGATGGAATAATTAAAATTTAAGCCTTTCTTTACAACCTCAATATCACTTATGTCAGGAATAGTGTTGGGGTTAGCTTGCTCGAGAATATCACCGTTGTTGGTTGTGTAAATTTCATCGCTATTGAATAGTGGATAAAGAAACCTTACTTCATATGCTAATCTTGGATCATCCAATCCAGTTGCTTCCTCAGCATGAAGTTCAAAGTAATAAACTCTTTTGTTAGTAATTACAGTTGCGTTAGTGTCAGCGATATCATCTATAGGTTTGATAAATAACCTGTTACCTTGAGGAACAAGCTGCCAACCAGTTGGATCACCCATTGAAAGGTTTTGTATTACTTCACCTGGCTCAAATAATATGCTCGACTGGTAACCATAAAAACCAGTGTACTTATGTATAGCCTGTGGATTATAATTGATGACTTTTATGTGACTGTCTGCAGCTATTGGACGTGGTTCCTGTTTTGCAAGTGCATCACCACCACAAAAAAACAACAGCACAACAAACAGTAAGCTAATCATAATATTAAAATTGTACACAGACTATCATTTTACCACTGGGAGACATAAACTGCAACTGTTAATACCAATTTCCACTACACAGAAAGCTGGTAGACAACAGTAGAGAAAGCCACTCAATAGAAACAAAAAAAACTACTTGACAACTTCCAACAATTTTATTATCATAACACTAAGGGTATTTCTGACTCAAAACTTGTTTTTGATCTGCAGGCTCAATG
>NZ_JAHDJT010000026.1:10218-11837 GCF_023661085.1 Wolbachia pipientis | reverse complement strand
ACATAAAAACGCCAATACTGAAAATAGACAACGGCCAGGGCTTCTTTTGCCTTTTCTTCACTTAGTAAATTTCTTAAATATCTATTACTAAAGTAGTATCCTGGATTGTGTCATTGTGCTTTTGAATATCAATAACTTGTTTCTTATACTCGTTAGTGTTTGTTCTAAAAAGTCTTTACCCGTTTTCCTTACATTAAAAATGCTGTCAGATTTCTTCGTTCCATAACATTTACCTTAATTTCAGTTAAACATAGTAACACTTGAATGTTAATTTTTAGTTTAATTACCTCCATAAATTAACCTTGGTTTGCATCAGACTTCTTGCATAACCTGATATGGTTTTGCAAAAAGTTCAATGTCTACATAGACTCAAGAAGCATCGCTAGAGGATTTTCTATATAATGCTTAAATGCGTTTAAAAATCTTGCCCCGAGTGCTCCATCAACTGTTCTATGATCAACAGAAAGTGTTACCATCATTATTTCTGCTATCTCTATTTTTTCATTGATAACAATAGGCTGTTTCTTAGATGTACCAACAGCCATAATGCAGGATTGCGGTGGGTTAATTATAGCGCTGAAAGTTTTTATACCAAACATACCTAAATTAGAGATAGTAAACCCTCCTCCTTGAAATTCTTCAGGTCTTAATTTTCCAGATCTTGCTCTGCTTACTAAATCTTTCACTTCTTTTGATATAGATAAAACGCTTTTTTTATCAGCATCTTTTACTATGGGAGTTATCAGCCCACCTTCAAGTGCTACGGCGATTGAAATATCTATATTTGCATATCTCAGTATTTTATCATCTATCCAGGAAGAATTTACATCAGGGAATTTTTTCATGCTGAAAGCCACAGCTTTTATAATTAGATCATTAATTGTTACTTTATTGTTTTCATCTGCTGAATTAATCTCGCTTTTGAGCGATATTAGCTTATCAACCCGACAGTCTACAGTTAAATAAAAATGTGGTATATTCTGCTTAGACTCAATCAGGCGTTGTGCTATCACCTGGCGCATGTTACTTACTTCGACTATAACGTCTTCGCTCGATCTTTCACGATTTTCAATTTGTACACCACTGTCTAAAAACTCCAATACGTCAGCTTTAATGATACGGCCATATGGCCCGGTACCTTTTAGCCGCTTTATATCCAAATTTTCATTTTGAGCTATTTTCTTGGCTAATGGGCTTATTTTTATTCTACCTTCCGTTGTTTTGGTATTTTCTTCCTTTCTGGATCCCAGTGTCAAGCACTGGGATAACACTGAAGGGTTAGATGACACTGAAGAGTCAGATGGCATTAAAGGATTAGATAACGTTGAAGGGTTGAACGAAGCTGAAGAATTGGATGACGTTGAAGAGTGTGCCTCAACTTCTTTCTTAGCTTCAACATTGGTAGTAGAAGCTGGATCAAGTGCACTACTATCTTCTCCTTCTTCTAGCATTAGAGCTATTGGTTGATTTACAGGCACGCCACTTGCTCCCTCCGGTACTAGAACTTTTGCTAAAACCCCTTCATCCACAGACTCAAACTCCATTATGGCTTTATCAGTCTCTATTTCAGCAATTACATCACCTACTTCAACTCTATCCTGCTCTTTTTTACACCACTT
>NZ_JAHDJT010000026.1:0-10208 GCF_023661085.1 Wolbachia pipientis | reverse complement strand
TTTACGATTTTCCCCCCAGTTTTGCTCATTGTCGGGGAAAGAGCAGGCATTAATATTTCTATGGGCATCTATTGTAAATTAAAAATCTACTCAATTTTTAATTTACTCTTTATCTTATGTCAATCTAATCGTGAATTATGATGAATAAACCACTTACATCATCTCAGTGCGTTACACTGGGATCTTGGTTCAGAAATAGATCTACTATTATCCTATTGTTTTTATTATTTAGTCCTAACTTGTTTGCCAGCAACTTTGTTTCAATAAAATCAAATAAAGTCAATATGAGAACAGGACCAGGGTTTCACTATCCTGTAACATGGATATACATTTGCAAAAATCTGCCCCTGAAAGTGACAGAAGAGTTTGAAAACTGGAAAAGGGTCTGTGATATAAAAGAAGACTGTGGATGGATAAAAAGTAATCTTCTCAGTAACAGGCGCTACGCGATGATAAAAGAGGATACTTATGGATATCAAAAACAGAACATGGACAGTAAGATTACTATGAAAATAGACGAATACGTTATAATGAGAATAGAAAAATGCAATGAGAAATGGTGTTTGCTGTCCTCCTCAAAACGTAAAGCGTGGGTACAAAAAGAGTATATATATGGGGTTGATTAGGTTAAAAAAAGATCTTGACCGGTAGCAGTTTCTAAACCTTCTGTGGTAGGCTCTTCAGGTAAAGCAGAGGGTGCATCACTGATTTCTTGAGACTCAGGGGAACTGCTTTCCTCTGTAGAGCTATTGCATTGCCCACAAAAGCTCTGTAACATTTTCTCAGCAGGTGAATTTAAAATTTGTATAATAGACTTTTCACTCTGCTCTTTTAGCGATTGATCCATTCTAGAAATCAACTCAGAAAACTTGCTATCTTCCTTTTCAGCTTCACTTCTTATTTTATTTCCTATACTTTCAATATTGTCCTGGTCAATTTCTTCTTTTGTTATGTTGAATGAATTTGCAATGTCTTGATACTTAATCTTGCATTCGCCACTGCCAGTTATACAAAGAGCAATGGAATCGGACATTTCACTTGCAGCCCACTTGTGTATAGCGTAAGCTAAATAGTTATCATGGTTTTTAATGTTAAATTGTTGTTCTATTAGCCCAGAAATCTTATTCCTTAGAGACATAAAGCACCCCCTTACATTAGCTGTACCTTTTTGTTAAAATACAGCAATTAAACTGAATAGCAAATTAATACGTGATTTACTTTAATTAATTATTAAAGTAAGAGGTAAAATTCGTGGTGTTAAGGCACTTTAAGCTATGATTCAGAATCTTTTGGTTCTGACCCTAACAATTCCTTTTTAACTTCCTTTTCTATTACCTCTCTTATATTCACGTTAAGGTCCCCTATTGAAAAATCAGTCATAGTTCCAAGATCGTATTGATTCTCTATTACTTTTTCAATAGCAGCATTTATTTCTTCTGCACTAAATTCCTTTATAATGGGTCTAACCTTCAAATGTCCTGGGGAGCCTTTACCATAAATTCTTTTGCTTTTGTTAATGCAACCACCTGCACCAGGTTTACTGATTCTTAAACTACTGTCACACTCTACTGCTTCATACTTGATTTCACCATCTTTTATATATGCTACTTGGTTATCTGTGGACATTTTATCTGTTACTATTAGTTTTTCTAATTTTAAATCTTCTTGAGATGCTAAATTGTCTACATAAACCTGTGTGCTATACTTCTTACCACCATATAGCTTATTTACCCCTCCACCTGCAACAGTGATTAATAGCTTGCAATCTTGTTTGTTTGAACGACATTTTTCTATAAAAATGGGTCCCCCGTCTTTATCTGTGTCACTAAATTCTTGGTTACCTCCTCCCTCTGTAACTCGCACCTTAATCACAGGATAATCAGGATCAATTTTCAATTGAGCTTTAATATAATCTCCTGGCATTCCTGATCTGCTTTCTGTAGAGTAAGCAGTGTTTTTTATATGACCTGCTTCACCACTTCCCCATGCTTCTATTTCAACATGATCAAACATTATCGACAAGTCATCTTTGTAACCATCTCCAAGATCATAATAACCATCTCCAAGATCATAATAACCACCTCCAAGATCATAAGTTTTCCGATCCTTCCCTTCAATCTCTTGTTTCTTCTTTTCTAACTGCTTCTTGATTATTTCTTTCAATTTCGCTTTTAAGCCTGCCAAATCAAGCCTACACAATTTATCAGCATAAAAAACCTCTGTTCTGTTCGCTTTAACCAATTGATCTTTCAACTGTGTACACTTTTGTATTTCACCTCCTTCGTTTTTCAGTGTTCTACCATCTTTATCTTTACAATCCACTTCCTCATATCTTAAGTAAAATGATTGACCATTTTCTTTGTTCAAATATTGTGTTGAGCGGCTACAAGCCTTACCAGAGCAAAGGCAACCATCTTGATCTTGTTTACATTCTTTTTCTTTATGCTTTTCATCTATTAATTTATATATTATCTTGCATCTGTTGCAATCCTGTTTTGTATCCATTTCTTCATCCTTTTCCGCAACGCAATTGTTTCTATTCGTATTTTCTTCAGGAATGAAAATATATCCCCGCTTATTGAATATTATTTTATCTAGCTCGCTCTGTGGCTTTGCCAAAACATCAGTTGTTTCGTCGCAAGGGAAATAATAAAGTTGATTCGACTCCTTTGAATAAACAGTATTGTACTTAACGTACCTTGCTCCCATTGATTTTAATGATATTATCTCATTTCCTCTCTTAAGTATAAACTCTTCTGGTTCTGGCTTCCAACCAGAAAGACAGAGCATTTTTCTTTTAGAATTTTTTTGGTCCCTCACTCCCATGTACCTTACTTTTATTCTTGGCAGCCCCATATCATCTAATTCCAGCTTAGTAGATTTGATTTCATTGCCTTCTGTGGAATTTGTTATACTATAATCCTCACCATTAGGAAACTGGATCCCAATATTAGGAGTAAGCCCATATTTTTCCAAAATTGCAAACTGAGGATTCTTTTTCAATATACCTTCTATAACATCAGTGATGTTACTTTCATCATTACTATTCTTAGTTGTTTTTTCTACTATTCTTGGTTTGACCACTCTAAAAGACCGTGGGTCAATTTCTTCCCTACCTTCACTAGCATCAAAACTAATGTCAAAAGTACAATAGCCATCACTATAACTTCCATTTACTTGCTGCATGCAATTTTCCCTGCTCATCTTTATTCCTATTTTTAACGTATTTTCATCTACTATCTTCACTACTTTGGGCTCTGGAGCAGGAGGTGATGGGAAACAACGAGCAGGAAATTGCAATCTTCTTTGAGATTCCTCCCCTTCAGTGCCACGGTATTCAGTGCAGAGTTTATTTTTTTTTCTGTATGTTTCGAAGTAGTGTGTAGTACCATCTCTATCTAAAATAGAATGCTCCTTAACTTCACCCGGAGTAGGGCTCTCCCCAGCCTTATCCTCTTTGTACTTTCTGGGAAAATCTAACTTTTCTCCGATTTCTCCGTCTTGTCCTATTAAGTCACCAATAATTACCTTAACCTTAGGATCAAAGTAATCATTTTTTTCATTTGTTATAGGAACAATTCTGACCTGTGGGGGTGACATCGCAATTTGTTCACAGAACGGAGGTGGGCCAGGTGCAAGTGGTACAGGAGCGCATTTCACCACTTTTTGATAGCAAGTATCACAGGTATTTGCCATATCTCCAGGACGGAAAATATTTGCTCCTTCGCCTATTCTAGAAAAATATGAGAAAAACCCCCCCATGCAAGCTGCTTTTTGGCTGCAAGCACATATCTTAGGAGAATTAACAAATTTACTTTTCTCTTCGTCAGTGACACCATCTGCCCATTCCCATCCAAGACCTTCCGCAACTCCTTCCTTAATTTTACCACTATCTAATATTGTATCTCCTTCCCAATCGATGAAAACTGCTGCAGAAATTCCAGCTCCGCTTGTTTGCGTTCCGTATATCTGGCGGCATGATGTTTTGTTGGGTAATATATAACAATTACCTCCTTCATAGTCGCAAACTTGAATCTTCGGATCAAAATAATCACTTATTCCTTGATCTTTCACTGTCGTTACTTTAATTTCTTTTAATAAGTGAGAATCAAATTTTAAATCACCCCATTTGCCAGTAATGAAGTTCCAAAAACCTTTTCCTATTGAGCTCCCTGCAGCTTCAGCGTCAGTACGAAAATATATATCTTGGCAAACATCAGAGTACCCACTATTTACACCAAGCAAAATCAACACTAGGAAAAAAAATTTGGCTTTAAGCCTTACACTTTTCATAAAACACCGGTAACCACTTACTAACTTCTTCCCCTTTTTCTTTTATTGCTTCGTACATATACTTTATAGTATCTTTATTAGCTGAAAGTATGTATATTTCTTGCATATCTTTCAAATCTAAATTCAAAGTTACTAGTCCTTTGTACTGTTTTATCAAAAATAAACCTTCTTGTGTTGGTGTTTGCAGGATTATGTTCAGTTCCTCTTTCGATAGAGAAAATGCTTTCATGTATAACCTATTTGCATTGATGTCCGGCATCAAAATCCTTGTATCAACGTGTTTATCCAGATATTGAGTAAATTTGCTGGCAAATGCTAGGTTCAAGTTCTCAGTACTTAGAATTACCACAACATTTAATTTTGTCATCCTGTGCATCCAGTTATCAAACTCTTTCTCTGTAGGAAAAATATTACTTATTTCCCATGCTTCATCCAAAACAAGTATCGCAGGCGAGCCATCACATTTTGCTTCAAAAGAGTATAAGAAATAGTAAAGTATCACGGACATACATTCCTTTCGTTTTGTAAGGTTTGCTGTGTTGAGAGATATAGTTCTCATTTCCCAGTCAATATCCGATTCATCACCATCTTGAAATAAATAAGCAAACTCACCATCACCACACCATTTACTTATCTTACCCCCAAGAAGTAAGAGCACTTCAGAAATTTGCGAAATAGAACGCGATTCCTTTGGTATAGCAAATATAGAATCTACAATTTTTTTTATCTTCTCTTCCACGTCCACCGAGTTTGTATCAGCCACCATTCTTTTGATCAGTTCAACTAGCATATTGCGATTGGAAGCACTATCTTCAATGTTCAGTGGATTAAATTTCAAGCTTTTATCTTTATATTTTGGATCAATTATGTAATATTTGCCGTTTGCCGCTTTAGTAAAAATTATTGACTTTCCAGTGTTGTCTAGTATGACAATTCTAGGATCAAATTTTCTTGATTCTGACAATAGGAAGTTAATCAGTGAAGTTCTGCCTGAATTCGGAGCGCCAAGTATCGTAGTATGACCATTGTTTTTCTTTCCATGAAAATTAAAAAAGTAAGGGCTTCCTTTTTTTGAAAAAAAGACTGTTACTGCTTCCTTCCACCTTCCTCCTTTTAATGTACCTGACGTAAAATCATGTAGCATAGCAAAGCTGCAGGCGTATTTTTTTAATATATTTTTCGGTTGTGCAACAAAAGTAAAATTGCCTGGAAGTTGTGCCCAGAAATGATCTTCCATATGTAGGTCAGCTCTAAACATCATCAAACCGACTAACGACATTACGGCGGACAAATCGCTGATATTTTCGGCTAGTCTCTTTCTATCGTCAGCAAAAATTGTGAAAATAATTTTCTGTTGACAAAAGTCTATAGCAGAAGTTTTTTCCAGTTCTATTATTTTTTTGATTTCTGGGTTTTGAAGTAAGGTACTATCCTCACTGACTTGCAGCATATTGATTTGTTTTTTGAATTCTTTGACTGCTTTGTTATTACTAGTAAATACTATTATTTCTGTAATAATAAACTCAGAGTCAAGTTGTAAACACCTATCTATATTTTCTAAAGGGATTTCCCGATATTCCTTTATACAAAAAATAGAACCAAATTTCTGTTGATTTTCAAATGTTGTTTGAAATGTGTTGAAACCAAAAGCTACCTTTAAGTTTTTAACATGTTGCGACAGGTCCCTTTCACATATTGGGTAGTCTTTGTGTGTTAACGTAACAATATAATGGAGAAATTCCATCATTTCAGAATACATTTTACACTCACTAAACCTTAGGTCCAGCTTTCTAGCTCCGAAAGGCTCCAAATCACTTTGAATTAAATCAGTTACCCTTTGTAATTCCCGATGGTTTTCTTGTAGAGATAGCTTATGCTGATTTTTTATTTTGCTAAGAAAAAATGAATTATTAGTATGCTCGCCAAAATTGCTAAATAATACTACGATGTACAACTCGTTTATGTACTGCAGTTTACTATCAGTAAGTTTATTAAGCCATGTTGAATGTAGCTTATCAGAAAAGTCTCCAGTTTTATTCCATTTTAAGCTCAGTTTATTGCGCTTTCGGACAGTATGAATCCAAACGGTGAAATATAAGCTATTGATATTTTCTGATATGCTTTTTCTAATTTCAGTTCTAAGGTCGCTGTAGTTATCAGCAGAGGAATAATCTTCCAACTTAATTATTTTTAATAATTCTCCCTGTTTTGTTAGTATGGTTTCTTCATCATAATGGCAAGCGTAAGGGATAAAGTCTAAATCAATGCTTTCTAGTAATGCTAAATTATTCTTTTTTTCAAGCTTAATGTTAATTGCTGGTATTTTTGGCTGCATACAACATCATGTGCGTTCAATAAAGACAGTGATACTTAATTTCTATCTTTTTCGTTGTCAGGTTTTACTTTTGCAAAACTAAACTTCTCTTTCAAGTAGTCAGTTGCCTTTTCCGTGCTACCGAACATCATGACCAGTACACCAAACATTATCATGAAAAAGATCAGACCCCTAAACAATATTGCAAGTATCACTGCAGCTATGCATAATCCTATGATTGTCGAAGGACTCATATTTTCTAAGGTATCCTTAACTGAAAATGAAGAAATAAAATTCTTTACCGTCTCTTGTATATCCTTTAGTTCATTACCCACTGGAATCGCCTCGCCTGAGTATGATGTAAAAATGAAGCTTAACAGGGCTATAAAAACTAAAACTTTATTCAATTGAATGCGCATCAACTAAATACCTTTTAAACACCACCTGATTATAACAACTTTCATATCAACAGGCAAGAACTGAATTTGCCTGTTCACTACGAGTAACATATATTTAATTTTTACCGCTGTTTACTATCATCAATAAGAGGACTCAAATCGGTGGATGTTAATTTACTTGAAGGAGGGGTTAAATATCGTGTGACTGCTGCTATAGCAAACACCACAGACATAACCAACAATCCTGCCCCTACCATCCCCAAAGTTACTACTCCTGCAACAAGACATCCTACTGAAAGAGCACAACATGTTGCCAGTGCAGTGCGAAAATTTCTGTTATTGGGTTGTTTTGTAGGCTCTGAGTTTTCATTTTCTTGCTTCTTTGGCTTTTCTTCTGGATTCTGCTTTGGTGGTTGCGGTTGATCCTCATTTCTTTTTTGTGGATTACCATTACCAATTGGATTTGCTTGACCACCTGAGTTTTCATTTTCTTGCGTATTTCGCTCTTTTTTTGCAGGCTGCTCCGGTTGCGTTTGATCCTCAATTTCTTCTCTTTGTAGATCATCATCTCCTCCAACCGAGCTTAATGTTGCGCTTATACTGTCCCTTCTGCCACTTACTGGTGATGATAGTGGGTCTTTCTCACTCGGTACGGGTGAATTTGCTCTACTACCTGGACTGTCACTGGGTGGGGGAGTACCTGCATTATCTTGTCCGCTTATTTGACTATTTCTAAGATCATCTGAAATTTTCAGCTCCATAGTCATTTTTTTTCTTTCCGTTTTTTCTTCTGAGCTTAGCTTTGTTGATTCTGTTATTTTTGTTTCTAAGTTTGAAAGGAGGATATTGCATTCCTCTTCCCTACTCTGCTTAACAATGTCCAAAGTTATTCTTAATACCTGCTTTATTTTTTCTGGTCCTAATTTCTCTGATTGTATTGTTTCTCGTAGCAACGCTGGAAGGAAGTTTTCGATATAATACTTATAATATTTTTGATATTCTTCTTTTTTTTTTGGTAATTTCTCTGATTCGATCTGCTCGCTCAACGATTCTGCTAATCCACTTAACACCTCAGGATCAGCCCCATCCTCGAAAAACCCTATACATTTTGTGATAACTCTATCTCCCTTTTTTGGGCTTGGGCAGTGATGCCTTTCTTTTGTTACCTTTTTGTATATAGCTTCACACAACTCACGATCTTTTTCATTATTCAAAGATTGAGTAAGATCTTGCATTTTAGCGGGTAAACCATTATTCGAAGATTGAGTTGAATCATTTTTTTTACCAAGTAAAGCAGGCATAGCATTCCTCCATACATAACAAAATGTATAGATACCTCATCGGCATTAATTTTACATTAAAACTGGGCGATTATGCCCTATTATGGACGATTACGGCGATTTGCTTACTGGTTGATATTTGCTTTGCTAATGATTGAGTTTTCCACTTCTACAGATTTGCTTTCGATATAATTGTTTGCCTGTTGAATTAACATATCTATCACTTCTTTTACGGGTCTTTCCCTATCAACCATGCCAACGCTTTGACCGGCCATTAAAGATCCTGTTTCAATATCTCCTTCGATAACTGCTCTTCTTAAGGCTCCAGCCCAAAACTTTTCTATTTCAAGCTGTCCGTTTTCCTTTGAGATTTGCCCCTCTTGGTACTTATCAATAACTTCTCTTTGGTGCTTCACAAAGTCATCGCTCGCTTTATTGACTATAGCTCTTACTGGAATTACAGGAAAATCAGCACTTATTTGTACAGAAGAAACCGCATTACGTGCAGCCGACTTAATAAACACCTCCTTAAAATTTTTGTGGGCGATCGACTCATTTGTGCAGACAAATAATGTACCTATTTGACAGCCACTTGCTCCCATTTTTAGGTAATTCACTATCATTTCGCCCCTTCCTATTCCACCTGCAACAAACACTGGTGTTTGTTCACTTTTAAAGTAAGGCAATATCTCTTGTGCGAGAACAGAAGTACTAACTGGACCTATATGCCCACCTGCTTCCATTCCTTCTATTATTAATGCATCTACCCCTATCTTTACTAACCTTTTCGCAAGGCTTAATGATGGTGCAAAACACATAACTTTAGTGCCCACATTCTTGATTTTTTCTATGCTAGGTTTTGCCGGTAATCCACCTGCAAGAACTATGTGGCTTACTTTTGCTTCAATACACACATCTATCAACTCACTCAAGTTTGGGTGCATAGTGATTAGATTGACGCCAAATGGCTTGTTAGTTAGTTTCTGTGTCTCTGTGATTTCTTTTCTCAGCAATTCTGGAGACATAGCACCACACGCGATTATGCCAAAACCACCAGCGTTTGAGATTGCTGAAACCAAGCTTCTTTCTGAAACCCAGCTCATAGCACCACCCATTATTGCAAACTCACTACCAAGAAAATCCGTTCCTTTTTTCCAGAGATTGCTCAACATATAATCTATATAATGCGTTTAAAAATGTTTTGCTTATCTATCAATGTGTGTTTTAAAGCAGCCAGTATATGCAAGACTATAAAGAATACTATAAAATACGCAAGTATTGAATGTAGCCCATTGGCAGCACTCGCTAGCTCTTTGTTTTTACTGATCAACAAAGGAATATGAAAAAAATATTTGATCCCCCTACCAGAGGCAGAAGACATGACATAACCAGATAACGGTACCAGTATCATTAAAGCATATAAACCAAAGTGTACTGTTTTACTTATATTGATCTCAAATCGAGAAAAGCTTGCTGGAAGTGGCGGAATGCAAGTAAAGGCGCGAAAAAGTATGCGTATTACGACCAATCCAAAAACAGTGACTCCGCAAGCCTTATGAATAGTGTACATGCTGAATTTAAACTCATTGCTAACTGGCAAGCTTTTCATATAAAACCCAGAGCAGAGCATACCGATAATAAAAACAGCCATTAGCCAATGAATAATCCTTAAACCTAAGCTATATTTATTGTCTTCCATTTTGATTACTCTAAAGTAGCATTTATATAATAGGGAAACTATTTTTCAATCAAAATTTATTAAAGCAACTTAGGTGTACCGATGATACAGCTATACAAATTGTAATTCGAAAGCAATCCCTAGCCGTCATCCAACAGAAACAAAAAAACTACTTGACAACCTTCGCCAATACCCTTATTATAGTATTGAAGCTATTTGTTTAACTTCCCAATCTGTACAGGTTA
>NZ_JAHDJT010000025.1 GCF_023661085.1 Wolbachia pipientis | reverse complement strand
AATTAATAAAGACATAAGGTGCACATAGTGCAAAAAATTAAACATAAGACGCCAATCTTAATACTCTTGTCGTTTAATCTGCACAGATTGAAGCTAAATGAATAGCTCCAATGTTATGGTAATGGGTTTGGAGGAATTTGTCAAGTAGTTTTTTGTTTCATTTAAATTGCTTGCAATCTCCTTATACACTCATCTTTACCAAGGATTACCATTATGTCAATAATTCCAGGTGCATCCATTATCCCAGTTATTGGGGCCCGTAATGAGTGGTAAATATCGCTTATTTTCACACTATGCAATTTTGAAAATTCCTCGATTTGAGAGGACAAAAAGCTCTTATTCCAGCTTTCATCACCGATATTCGAGAGAAATGACGCAAGTAACTTGATTATATCGAGGTTGGATCTGACAATTTGCTCAGCCTCTTCGCTTAAATCAAGTGGTGGATCTTTGATATAAAACTGCGCTAAATCGAGCAGTTCGGTCAGGTAATTTGCTCTTTTTTTTAGTTCCGTTAGTCCCTGCAGTAAATAGTTCTTTTTCTTCTCAGCTAGAGTATTTTCTCCAAGCATTAGAGGCAGAATATCTTCATTGCTCATGTTGTTGATATAATGGTTATTTAAATGCTCCAATTTTTTAAAATCAAGCCGTGCAGGCGAATGACCGATGTTTTCTAAGTTAAACCACTCCATCGCTTGCTCACCGCTAATAATCTCATCATTGCCATGACTCCAGCCAAGTCTGAGCAGGTAATTACGCATCGCCTGAGGCAATATTCCCATCTTCTCGTAATCGCAAACACTTGCAGCGCCGTGCCTTTTGGACAGCTTATTTCCGTCTTCTCCATGGATAAGTGGTACATGCGCAAAACGTGGAATATCAAAATCAAGAGCTTGGTATATTAGTAATTGCTTAAAAGTATTGGTAAGATGGTCAGAACCGCGTATTATGTCAGTTATTCCAGCATCATGGTCGTCAACCACCACAGCGAAAATATATGTTGGAGTGTTGTCAGAACGTAAAATCACTATATCATCAAGCTGCCCGCTATTTACTTTAATTTGGCCGTATATTTTATCATCAACAATAATATCTTGCGAGTCTGGCACTCTAAAGCGGACAACAGGTTTTACGCCTGGTGTTGCACTAGTACACTTATGCTTGTATATTTTTCCTTCTTCTCTTGCTTTTGCCTTCTTTGCTGCAACTTCATCCTCAGGGCAATAACAGTGATATGCACTGCCTTTCTGAGCAAGGATATTTGCAACTTCAACATGCCGCTCTATCCTTTTTGATTGGTATATTATTTCTCCATCATAGTTTATACCAAGCCATTTCAGTCCATCTATTATCGCATCGATTGCCTCCTGTGTTGAACGCTTTCTGTCAGTGTCCTCAATTCTCAGCAAAAATTTTCCGCGATGATGCTTTGCATAGAGCCAATTAAATAAAGCAGTACGAGCTCCACCAATGTGCAAAAACCCCGTTGGCGATGGAGCGAATCTAGTAATTATGTTTGACATGTTTAGTTATTATAGTAACGCAAACGATGATAGCTAAAATTTATGCTTGCAACAATGCGGAATTACTGTAAATTACTGGTCCTATGGGGATAAAATTGCATTTATTTTTCATAATTTATGTTGTATAATTTAATGTTGGTTAAATATAGCGGGGTATGTTATGGCTCAACATAAAAACTTATTTGCAGCTGCAGGAGGAAACAAAGATGAATTTGTTAGAATTTGCAAAGAGAATGTTGCTTATGTAACTGCGCGTGACGGAAATGGAGAGAACCCATTCCATATAGCAGCAAAGAATAGAATTCTGCTACCTGCACTCAAAGAGATTGTGAATTACTTAGAAGAAGAGGCTAATCAAAAAATTAAAAAAGCAGAAGAAGCCAAAGATTGGAAGGAAATAAAAAAATTAAAAGAGGAACTTAAATGTAATAAACAATATATTAAAGATGCACTCTGCGATAAAAGCTACATCCTTCACAAGAGAATAGCAGCAGCTCCTCTTTACTTCTTGGATTCTGCAGAACGGAAGGAAGTTAAGCAAATCGCAGACATAAAAGATAGCTTTGTATGTAATAGAAAATTTCATTTGTGTTTATATATAGTAGGAGCTATAGCGTGTATTGCTGCTTTGTGTTTATCCTTGTACTTTTTATTTTTGGTTTCTCAACCTCTTGCACTAGCTTCAGTGGCTACAATAGCTTCTGGGGGATCTACATGTTTATTATTTAAGGCATGTAATGGGATATACGGCTTGTATGATGGAAGCACTATGGTAACAGATACTAATGCTATGCACCCTTTAGGTAATAATGGTTTAGCTCCAGCATAAAGTTAGAAATCGCTTGCAGGCAACGATATAGAAATGTACTTTCTTAAGAGTGATTCTTAAGAAAGTATACTTATATAATGACAGAAAAGAAGTATAGTAAGATTTTAATAGCAAACAGAGGGGAAATTGCCTGCAGGATCATCAGAACTGCTCGCAGAATGGGCATATCTTGCGTGTGTGTATATTCGGATGCAGATGTAAATTCTGTGCATGTAAGGCAAGCAGATGAGTCAAGGCACATTGGTCCTTCGCCCGCTTATCTCAGTTACTTAAACACCGAAAAAATATGCGAAGTAGCAGTTGAAACAGGTGCACAGGCAGTTCATCCTGGTTATGGCTTTTTAGCAGAAAATCCAGATTTTCCACGCGCTCTGCAAAAACACAATATAGATTTCATCGGCCCAAGTGCAGAAACAATAGAAGTTACAGCAAATAAAATAACAGCAAAGGAATCCGCAAGAAAAGCTGGAGTGAATGTAGTGCCAGGATACATGGGCAAGATCGACGATGCCACTCATGCAGCCAGTGTTGCTGAGGAAATTGGTTTTCCCGTCATGCTGAAAGCTGCATCAGGCGGCGGTGGTAAAGGCATGAGAATTGTAAACTCCAAAAAGGAGATTGAACTAGCATTTATATCAGCAACGAACGAAGCAGAGAAGAGTTTTAAGGATGATAGTATCTTTATAGAAAAATATATAGAGTTACCAAGACACATCGAAATACAAATCATAGCAGATAAATATGGCAATGTAGTGTGTCTTGGAGAGAGGGAATGTTCAGTACAAAGGAACAATCAGAAGATAATAGAAGAGACACCAAGTCCGTTTATCAGTGAGAAGGTAAGACAAGAAATGTATGCCCAATGTGTTTCTTTGGCAAAGCAAGTTGGCTATTTTTCAGCAGGTACTGTTGAGTTTGTTGTAGATCAGAACCAGAACTTCTATTTTCTTGAGGTAAATACAAGATTGCAAGTTGAGCATCCAGTAACAGAATTTGTAACTGGAATAGACATAGTAGAAGAAATGATTAGAACCTCCTGTGGAGAAAAATTAAGGTTCAGTCAGAATGATATTAAACTTGCTGGTTCTGCAATAGAAAGCAGAATTTGTGCTGAAGATCCATCAAAGAAATTTTTCCCTTCCAGCGGAAGAATAAAATATTACGACAAACCGAATGAAAGCAATTATGTTAGAATAGATGATGGAGTTGCTGCAGGTTCAGAAATCAGCATGTTTTATGACTCGATGATTGCAAAAGTGGTGACATATGGAAAAGATAGAATAGAGGCAATCAGCAGAATGCAAAAAGCTTTATCTGAATGTTATATAGGGGGAGTGACAAACAATATAGAATTTCTAGAATCCATCTTTCATCATCCAAATTTTGTTGCAGCAAAACTCCACACGAGATTTATTCCAGACCATTATCCAAGTGGATTTCACGGCGATTTTATTACAGAAGAGTATATTAAAATATTTATTTTCGCTGCGTTATATGTTCATTTGGGAAACGAGAAGAGGTATTACAATAAATCAATAGATGAAGCGCTTGTAGTGAAAATAAATGACAATAAGTACCCTGTAAACGCAAAGTATCAAGATAATACATTAACAACAGTATATAACCACAATACATACTCCATAGCAGGCAAATGGAAATCAAGTTACGGGCTGCTATGTATCACGATTAACAATGATACCGATATAACACTTAAAGTAGAAAGGCAAGACAGTAAACACTTTATAAAACATGCTGGAATGCAAGCTGAGTGCTGTGTATTTAAACCTCATGTAGCTAAATTAAGTGAGTTAATACTAAATAATGAAACAGATGGGATCTCAGTAGATGCCGTAAAATCTCCAATATCTGGTTTATTAGTTAAATTACACGTAAATGTTGGAGATCAGGTAGAGATAGGGCAGCCCTTATTTGTTGTAGAAGCGATGAAAATGGAAAATATCATATGCGCTGAATCAGAAATGGTAATAAAAAACATTCCTGTTCAGGAAGGAGAAAATGTGCGAATCGGCGATGTGGTATTAGCTTTGAATACAGTTCTTTCTTAAATAACATAAGAAATATAAGCCTGATCCAAATAAGATGAATGAAAACACTTGGTGAGCTATAGCAATGGTTATCGGTATGTGCAGCAATAAAGTAATTACTCCTAAAATTACCTGAGTTAGGACAGAGAACAGCATGACATATACCGGTTTTACACCGGCATTTTTTATTGTGAGGATTACTGTCAGAACTAATATCAGCAATGCCAGTACTCGGTGTATGAATTGCACTGTTGCTCTGTTCTCAAAGATATTTAGCAATGTAGGCTGTAAAAAAAATAAATCTTCCGGAATGATATATCCATCCATTAGTGGAAAGGTATTGTAAATTAGACCAGCATTTAATCCTGCAACAAACGCCCCGAAAGTTATTTGTATTACAATTAGAGCCAAGATCGTTCCTGTGTAATGTATAGTGTTGCCGCTAATCTTAAGTTTAGTCTGCTTTGGCTTGATTTGATAATCAAAAAATTGGTACGACAATAATGCAAAAATAGCCAACGCTAGCAGTAAGTGAAGTGCGAGCCTATAGTGACTAACATGAGGTTCAGCTATCAGACCACTTTTAACCATATACCAACCAGCGAGAGCTTGTAACGCTCCAAATAATAGTGCCATGGACAGCCTTATTACTGCCTTTTTAGATATTTTCCTTTTTAGCATAAAATATACAAATGGTAGGACAAACACTAAACCTGTTAGCCTTGCAACCAATCTATGTATATATTCTATTAAATATATAGCGCGAAACTCCTCCATGCTCATCCCATAATTAAATGTTTTATATTCAGGTGTAGTCTCATATTTTGATTTTTCTTGTAGCCAGTCTTGCTCACTTAGTGGCGGTAACGCTCCAGTGATGGGCTTCCACTCTGTGATAGACAATCCTGCTTTTGAAAGTCTGGTAAACCCGCCAATTCCTACCATAAGGATTACCATGACAGAGCAGAGGAAGAGCCAAATAACTACGGATTTTGATTGCTCTTGTTCCATAAACCATGCTGAGTTTTGTTCCATCGATGAGGATGAATGATAAATTCCCACAAGGCGAAAAAAGCTGCAACGCTATGTAGCAAATTATAAACAGGGAGGAATATTGACACTACATAAAGGTAAAAAGGCATCTTTTGCTGCTTGATCGCTACTGCCAAGAGAATCAGGTTGGTAATGTATACCACTACAAAGTAGCACAAAAACAACTCATTTAAAATTTGAGTTAACATTAATGAAAGCAATAAAAATGGAGTAGTGAAAAATATAAAGGCTGCCGAGCCAACAAAAAGATTCAATAACAAAATTCCTTTAAGTCCATTGTGCCTATAAAGTGATCTTACGCTCCTTAGATGGACAACATAAGTTTGCATATAGCCTTTAATCCAACGCGCTCTTTGCTTGATCCAGGCAAACACAGTAGTTGGTGATTCTTCCAATGTTTCTGAGTCAATAATCCTAGTTTTATATCCTATTTGTGCAAGTCTCAAACCTAGGTCAGCGTCTTCAGTGACATTATAAGCATCCCAAAGAAGCACTTTTCTTAAAACTTCTACTGAAAAATGATTACTGCTACCACCCAAAGGTATCGGCATGTCCATTCTTTGGAATCCAGGCAATAAGTACTGAAACCAGCTCATGTATTCTAAAGAGAAGGATTTCGTCAGAAAGTTGTAGTTATAATTGTAATAATTTAATCTTGCTTGCACACAGGCTAACTTATCGTCGCCCTTATTAAATTCAACCAATGCTTTTTTTAATTGCAGTGGATCTGGCTTGTCATCTGCATCATATATTACTACATACTTTCCTTTGGCAAAGCTCATGGCATAATTGCATGACTTAGCCTTCGTCTTAGGCAAAGAATGAGGCATTTTTATCACTTCAAAATATTGCGGTAAAGTATGTTTTTCTACAGCTAAAAGCATTTCCTGGTCGTCACTTTCTATAAGGAGCTTTACATCTAATTTTGATTTTGGGTAATCTAAACTTTCAATGCTTTCAATCAATTACTCTATCACTGCGCCTCCTTTAAAGGTAGGCAATAAAATTGTATATATAGGGAAGTCTTCTGCGTTTATCTTATCATAATCTATTTTTCGGTTGTAGGTTTCACATAAGCCAAAAACTGTAGTTATAAATTTGAACAAATAGCTAGAACATCCAACTATAAATATCAACATTAAAGCAAAGTATGTATACTTCTCTGTTAATGTTAAAATTGAAATTATAATAAAGAAAGAAGCAAAAAATATTGAACTTAGTTTAATATTCTTGGCTGAAAAATCAGGGTTTTTATAGCATAAATAGTTGCTTGCAAATTCTGAAACACCAAAGCACGAGTTAAGAAAATCTAAAATCTGTTCACCATCTGCTTCTATTAGTACGCAACCATCACCGTAGTTAGCCTTGATCCAGTGGCTGATATCTTGACTCGCATCTTCAACCATAAAAAAAGTAGTATTATTTAATTTTTGCCAAGGAACTATATTAGATTTGTAGTAAAAAAACTTTTCTTGCTCTTTACACAAACTGGAGTTAAGCTTGATTTTTTCTATATCATTAATTTGAAGTATAGGCAGCTGTTGCATTAAATCTAATGCAATTTTTTATTTAAATCACGTGAAAGTGAAGATATGACCTCGCTGCTGCGCTTGTCATCCTTGTGCTCCTGCATTATTTTTTTTACAGCATCAGCGGCTATACTTGCTGTATTAGCTTGTAAATCTCCAATGGTTTTTTCAACTTGGTCAGTAACTTTCTTTAAATGAGAACGGGTATTATCATCTAACGTCTGGTCCAGCTGCTGTCTACTGTGTTTAATGATACTATTAGCCTTATCAAGAGCTTCATTCATCATTTTATTAACTTCTGCATCTAATCTTTTGTATTTCTCAGAAGACTCTCTATAATACTCCAACATATCTCTTCTGAATTTTTCAACCTCTTCATTCGTAAGTTTGCTCTTGTCACGCTTATTATTAAGAGCGTTTTTTATCACCTTCCTTAGTAATTTATATGAAAGGATAAAACCTACCAAAAAAGCAAGACTGACAATCAGTGATGTAGACATAAAAACCTCTAGAATTCTTTAGATACCAAGCTAGCAACAAACTCCTCTTCAATTTCAGAATTGGTCAATTTACTGCAGTAAATTAAGGCAATACCAGTAGCTATTCGCTTTAGTTCATCAGTGTACTCAGATTTAAATCTTGCTACTTTTTCTTTAACAAGTTTGCTCATTTTTTTGTCTTCCTCTTCTAATATATCTTTCACACTTGCTCTCATTTCTTCTACTTGGGTAAGTGCATTATCTACAACCTTTTTTGCTTGCACTCTAGCTTCATTTAAAGCTGCGTTATATTTAACAGTCTGGTTTTCTATAAGTTTTAGAAGGTGGATGGAACTATTAAAAGAATCCAGTGCCTTCTTATTCCTAACGCTTATTATTTCATCTAACTTTGGCAGAAATAAACAACTTACTACAAAAAAAAGTAAAGAGAAAAGAATTAAAAACCAAAAAACTTGAGAAAAGAAAGTTGAAACATCAAGTTGTGGCATATTAAACAACAAATATTAATAGTAGTGCAAGCAGAAACGCAAATAACCCCATTGCTTCAACTAAAGCTGCCCCTGTATAGACATATTTTTTCATTTTATCCTCTGATTCAGGGTTTCTTGCAAGCCCACTTAGCATAGTAGAAAATATATTTGCTACACCAAGACCTGCCCCAAGCATACCAAGTACACTTAAGCCAATCGCTATAAATTTTAAAGCTACTAAATCCATATATTACCTTTAACCATTTCCTTACGATATTAATTATAAAATGTTCTGCAGATAAAGTCAATTACTTTACTGCATCTGATAAATATACACATGTTAGAGAGGTGAATATATAGGCCTGTAGAATTGCAACGAACACTTCAAACCCTATTAATGTGATTATAAATAAAAACGGTATAGGGGTTAGAATTACGTGCATGTTCATAATAAATCCTGCTATCACTTTGATGATCGTATGACCCGCAATCATATTTGCTGCAAGCCTTATTGATAAACTTATAGGCCTTGCCAAGTAGGCAAATAGCTTAATGAAAACCATCATGGGCGCCAGCCACGGCGGAGTGCCCTCCGGCAATAATATGCGTAAAAACTTTACTCCCCCTTCTTTGAACCCAACAACTGTTGTGTAAGTAAAAACTACCATCGATAAGGCAAAAGTAATTATCACATGACTTGTAACTGTAAAACTATAAGGAAGAACGCCTACTAAATTACACGATAAAGTGAAAATAAATACTGTAAATATCAAAGGAATGTGCTCCAAGCCTTTGCTTCCAGTGTTACTTTCTATTATTGAAATCACAAAATCATATACACACTCAACTGCAGCTTGCAAATATCCTGGTATTACTGATCTTTTCCTTACTCCCAAGAGTAAGAAGAATATAGCTGATATTACCGAAATCATCATAAAAAGAGATGAGTTGGTAAAATTTATATCATGCCCAAATAGTTTGGGTAATTCTACTATTGTATGTATCTTAAACTGTTCTAGCGGATTTAACGCCATATTTCGACCCTATAAACTTAGACTGCAACAGTAAATAAAGTATAAATTTTATAAGGTAAAGTCAAGAGTTAAGGTGATATAGGCTCTGTAACACAGAGCCCTTTTTACTCACTTCACTTTAAAACCGCAATTTTTAATACTATCTTTGATAGCCTGGATATCTGTTTCGGCTTCGGCTTGAAACTTCACATTGATAGTAGGGTTATCGCTTTCATGATCAAATTCAATTTTGTTGATAGACAAACCTTTTTGAAGGTTATCTTCAACACAGTTAGGAAATGTTAGTATTGTGTAATAAGTCATATCGTTTGGATCATGAGAACGACTATAGTCCAGCAAAGACACAGAGCCTTCCTCGTTGTATCCCCATATCCGTATAGATTCATAACCTTCACGATGATTGAAAGAAGACTCAATGTTATATTCATTTGCTGGTAGTTCAAATGTTATTGTGTTATCCATAGCATTACCTAATTAATTAAAACCTTTATTATAATATTGACATATCAACAAAATATTTACTAGAGTGGCTGATTATAATTAGCGCTGTATTTCAAAAATTACTAAGTTGTTTAACATCCCGATTTAATATGCTATCTTAACCATTGAACAATTCTTTTTGTATAACGTTTGCCAGCAAACAAAATTGTTCAATAGTTAAGTTTTCTGGACGTTCATTACCATTTAATTTGGCGTTTTCAAGAACGGTTTCAGCATGACTTGTTATATTTTGCAAGCTATTCCTTAGCATCTTTCTTCTTTGAGCAAAAACAGCGCGCGTTAACTTTGTCAAGGTTTCCAAATTTACTGCAAATCTTTGGGTAGGTAAAGGATTTACTGTAATTACTGAAGAATGCACTTTCGGTCTTGGAAAAAACTCTTTAGGTTCAATATCAAATTCCTTTCTTATATTGCACAGTAACTGGCTTAGCACCGATAGAGAACCATAGTCTTTGGAATTAGGTCTTGCTATAATGCGATCTGCTACCTCTTTCTGAAACATCAATGTCAAACTTGTAAAAAATTTTATGTTGTTTAACCACTTCAAAAATAATGCTACCGAGACATTGTAAGGTAGATTAGCAATGACTTTGACTGGGCGTTCTATTAGCTTTTCTTCTATAACATGCAGTGCATCCGCTTCTACGATTCTATACCTTCCCTGATACTCATTCAGCAGTTGATTATGGTATTTCACTAAATTGCTATCTTTTTCTATAGCAAGCAGAGACCTTGGATTATGTGCCAATATTTCCCTTGTTAATGCACCATATCCAGGACCAATTTCAATAACGTTAAAATCTTCCAGATTACCAGCTAAAACGACTATTTTTTTCGTTATCTCACTCGATAAAATAAAATTTTGCCCTAGGCTCTTTTTTGGCTTCAATAAAAATTTTCCCATATTATTGTATTATGCAGTATTTTGATAATTTTAAAAATTAGTTGACGAAAATTCATTGATAATTGTATATTGTTAACGTATTTAACGCCGGCTTAGCTCAATTGGTAGAGCAACTGACTTGTAATCAGTAGGTTGTCAGTTCAAGTCCGACAGCCGGCACGTGTAGTAATTCATACTTGATCTGACAAATAAGGATTAACGTAGTTTAAACTGCTATCAACACCTCCTTCTAACAAACTCTCTCTATTGGTTCATGTTTTTTTATTAAAGTATAACCAAATTCCCGTGCCCTTTTGATCAAATTTTTCACAACTTTCTCCTTATAGCGCTAACTATGGCTTAGAAAGAGAGTGGAGGAAAGAAGAGAAATAGGGTAAACTCCAGTGTTTTAGCAACAATAGGAGATCACCCAATGAATAAAAGTAATAACAGAATTATCCTGTTTTGTAGATGATTATTGCAAAATAATAGACGAAAATTTTGCAAGCAGGCTACTACCCAACGGTAAAAACCCACAAGAGTACCAGAAATCTGAAATTATAACAATAATTCTATTATACCGGCAACCCAGGTATGAAAACTTTAAGTCATTTTACATACGTTACTTAAAGTTGCGACACGAGTCAGACTTTCCTAAACTACCTTTTCATGATAGGTTTATTACTCTAAAACCTCGGTTCTATGGTATTTAGCAATGTTGCTGCAATGGTTGTGTGAGTAAGCAAAAGAAACAGGCATTTCCTATGTTAATTCAACTCTTATCGCATGCGAAAAGAATATCTAAAAACAAAGTTTTGCTGAAATTGCAAAATTAAGCAAGAGTTCTTATGGCTGATTTTTTGGTTTCAAGTTACATATGGTAATCAATGAAAAAGGTGAAATTCAAGGTTGACAAAAGGTAATGTTGATGAAAGGAACCCTGTGCCAAACCTAACTGACCGGTCTTTTATTTGGAGATAAAGGTTATATTGCAAAAGAGCTTTTTCATGAGTTGTTTGAACGAGGTTTGAAACTTGTTACCAAGGTGAAAAGGGTATGAAAAACGCATTAACCTCGTCAAATGAGAAGATTTTTCTAAGGAAAAGATCTATCATCGAAACGGTTTTTTGGTTACCTGAAAAACAGATTAGAAATTGAACATACTCGCCATAGATCCCCTGTTAACTTCCTAATTCACATTTTTTCTACACTCATTTCACATTCCATGCAACCCAAAAAGCCCTCTATCTCCAGCTTTTTCTTTATCAGCTAACCCATAGTTAGCGTTCGTACAGTTGTGCTTCAAGCGCTGGAATGACAAAGTTATGGGTGTCATCCCAGCACTTCCTTTTCCTGCCACTCCTCCTGTCATCCCAGTGTCTCCTTTTTTGTCATCCAAGTGCCTCTTTTTTTGTCATCCCAGCGCGTGACGCTGGGATCTCATTTCACTTTATGACAACATTTGTTGTAAAAATGAATGTTCGTTCATAAATTGCAACTAGCTACAAGTGTTAATAAATTTACCAAACGAAAAAAAAAGCAAAAGAAGCCCTGGTCAGTATTTATTTTTAGTATTGGCGTTTTTATGCTTTAAACGCTGCAATTTAGCTGCTTTTAACCGCAACTAGTCTAAGCTATAATATTTAAGAAATTTACCAAACAGAGAAAAAAGAC
>NZ_JAHDJT010000024.1 GCF_023661085.1 Wolbachia pipientis | reverse complement strand
AAGTTCTCTTGTCATTTTAACCTGTACAGATTGGGAAGTTAAACAAATAGCTTCAATACTATGATAAGGGTAACGATGAAGGTTGTCAAGTAGTTTTTTTGTTTCTATCAACTACCTAAATGACGGCTGGGATTGTATAATAGTTTAGTTGTACTAGAATTCAGTTTTTCGTATAATTTTACTAAAAAAGTATGAAAGGCCTATATATCAAGACTTACGGCTGTCAGATGAACGTTTATGACTCCGTTTTAATGGAGAATATAATTAAGCCTCTGGGGTTCAACGTTGTTAGTGACGCAGAAAAGGCTGATTTGGTGATATTGAATACTTGCCATATTAGAGAAAAAGCAGCAGAAAAGCTTTATTCAGAGCTTGGGAAGATTCACTCATCACGAAGAAATAAGGAAATTACTATAGTAGTAGCCGGATGTGTAGCACAAGCAGAAGGCGAGGAAGTGTTCAGAAGAGCCCCATTTGTGGACATCGTTGTTGGCCCGCAGAGCATTGCTACTCTGCCGGAGCTGATAGTCAAAGCAAGCAGAAGTAAAGGTCATGTGATAAATACCGATTTTCCAGAGGTTGCAAAGTTTGATAAATTACCAGATGAGTGTTACGGTAATAGCCAAGGATCTTCTGCGTTTCTCTCCATACAAGAGGGTTGTGATAAGTTTTGTACATTTTGTGTAGTGCCCTACACTCGCGGAGCTGAATATTCACGGCCAGTGAATGAAATATTCCGTGAAGCGCTGAAATTAGTCGCGAATGGGGCAAAGGAAATCAATTTACTCGGTCAGAACGTCAATGCTTACCACGGGGAATGCGAAGGGAAAATATGGGATTTAGGAAAATTAATTGGTCATATCGCTAAAATTGAAAAGCTAGAAAGAATCCGCTATACGACCTCTCACCCACGAGATATGCATGAATCTCTCTACTTTGCACATGCGGAAGAACCAAAACTCATGCCATTTATTCACCTGCCTGTGCAGTCAGGTTCGAATAAAATATTACGCGTGATGAACAGAAAACACACTGCGGAGGAGTATTTGGAAATAATAGACAGATTGCGCAAATTGAAACCTGAAATCGAATTTTCTTCTGATTTTATCGTTGGTTTTCCTGGAGAAACCGAAAAAGATTTTGAGGAAACTATGAAATTAGTAGAAAAAGTAAAGTACGCTCAGGCTTATAGTTTTAAATATAGCCCAAGACCGGGGACGCCAGGGGCGGAAAGGAAGGATCAAGTGCCAGAAGAAGTTAAAACAGAGCGCCTTCTTCGTTTACAGAAGCTCATTAGTGCACAACAACTTGAATTTAATCAGAGTGTGGTAGGCAAGACTATTCCTGTTTTATTTGGCAATAAAAAAGGCAAACATCAAGACCAAATTATTGGTAAGAGCCCATATATGCAATCAGTTTGCATTGATGATCCTGCAGGTAAATACAGAGACAAGATAGTAAGTGTGAAGATATTGGAAGTTTGGCAGAATAGTTTGCTAGGGACAGGAATGCTTTTGAATTTGTGATTTTCCAGAAAGTCATATATTCTCTAAATTTATCCAGTTAAAATGAATATGAAGTCAAAGCATTATCCTGATACAACGAGTAGTCCTAATTTTGCGTTGTTGGAAAAGGAAATCATAAAATTTTGGCAGGAAAGCAAAATTTTTGAGCGTTCAGTTGAAGAACGTTCCAAGGATAATTGTTTTGTCTTTTACGATGGACCTCCATTTGCAAATGGACTGCCACATTATGGGCATTTACTCACTGGTTTCATCAAAGACGCATTTGCAAGATATCAAACTATGCTGCAAAAAAGAGTTGAGCGTAGATTTGGTTGGGATTGCCACGGGTTGCCAGCTGAAATGGGTGCAGAAAAGGAACTTGGAATATCTGGTAGGACTGAGATAGAAAAATTCGGCATTGAAAAGTTCAATAACCATTGTCGTACTTCTGTGATGAAATTTTCATCAGAATGGGAAAAGTATGTAAATAGGCAAGCAAGGTGGGTAGATTTTTACAATGACTATAAAACCATGGACAAGTCATTCATGGAGTCGGTCATGTGGGCATTTAAGCAGCTTTATAATAAGGGTCTAGTGTATGAATCGGTGCGCGTTGTTCCCTATAGCTGGGCATGTGAAACTCCATTATCCAATTTTGAAACAAGGCTTGATAATGCATATAGAGAAAAGACTAGCAAAGCTGTAACTGTTGCGTTTGAGCTTTTAGAAAACCCAAAGCAGTTTAAACAAAAATGTAAGTTACTCGCTTGGACTACAACTCCTTGGACGTTGCCAAGCAATTTGGCACTGGCAATAGGGAAAAATATTGAGTATTGTGCAGTGTTAGTTCACTCCTTGGCGTCATTCCAGCGCGTGACGCTGGAATCTAGAGAGAAAGAAACTTGGATCCCAGTGTCAAGCACTGGGATGACAGAGAAGAGTGCTGGAATGACATTAGACCAACCTAATGAAATTTGCATCTTCGCTGAAAGCTACCTAGAGAAATTCATCGGTCATTGTGAACAAAACAATATCCCATATAAAAATTGCGATATAAAACTTAAAGCGGATGATCTTGCAGATCTTTCTTATAAACCACTGTTTGATTATTTTAAAGATACGAAAAATGCATTCCGCGTTTTCATAGCAGACTATGTTACAGCAGAAGATGGTACTGGTATTGTACACACTGCTTCTGGATTTGGTGAAGAAGATTTTTACCTTTGCCAAAACCATAATATTCCAGCCATTTGTCCAATTGATAACGGAGGCAAATTTACTGCTGAAGTTTCGGATTTAGCAGGAGTTCATGTCTTTGATACTAATGATACGATAATAAGAAAGTTAAAAGAACAAGGAAATTGGTTCAAAACCGAGCAATATATTCACAATTATCCACACTGCTGGAGAACTGATACTCCTTTAATCTATCGCACTATGCCTTCTTGGTATGTTGCTGTGACAAAGTTCAAGGAGAGGATGGCGGAGCTGAACAAAAAAGTTAATTGGATACCAAATCATATAAGGGATGGTCAATTTGGAAAATGGCTTGAAGGAGCACATGATTGGTCAATTTCACGTAATCGATTCTGGGGTACACCGATCCCTGTATGGAAATCAAACGATGCAAGATATCCGAGGGTAGATGTGTATGGTTCGATAGCGGAACTAGAGCGAGATTTTAATGTTAAAGTGGATGATTTGCACAGACCATTTATTGACACTTTAACAAGACCAAATCCTGATGACCCAACAGGAAGATCAATCATGCGTCGTGTGCCTGATGTATTCGACTGTTGGTTTGAATCTGGTTCAATGCCATTTGCGCAAGTTCACTATCCGTTTGAAAATAAAGAATGGTTTGAGAACAATTTTCCTGCAGATTTTATTACTGAGTATATAGCGCAAACTAGGGGATGGTTCTATACGCTTTTTGTATTATCCACTGCTTTATTTGACAGTGAACCATTTAAGAACTGCATATGCCACGGTGTTGTTCTCGATATAAAAGGGCAGAAATTATCCAAACGTTTGAACAATTATGCGGATCCGATGGAAGTGTTTGATAAATACGGTTCTGATGCGCTGCGTTTTCTTATGCTTTCCGGATCTATTGTTTGTGGTGGTAATTTGCTGCTTGATAAAGAGGGAAACTCAATCCGAGACGTTCTGAGAAACATAATAAAACCTATTTGGAACAGTTATCACTTCTTCACCATGTATGCAAATGCAGATGGAATTAAAGCTGAGGTTTGTAAAGATTATCAAAGCACTATTGATCGTTACATGATCTCCAAATGTTTTGAAGCTGTAGAAGGTATTCAAGCTTCTATGAACAACTACAATTCCCAAGAGGCTTGCAAAATTCTGATAGATTTTTTTGAAGTGTTAAATAATTGGTATATTCGTCGCAGTCGTGAGCGTTTTTGGAAAAGTGATTTAGATCAGGATAAGGCTGACGCTTATAATGTTCTATATACGGTTTTTTATTACATACTTCGGGCTGCAGCTCCTTTATTGCCGCTTATAACGGAGACTATATGGCAGGGGCTTAAATATAAAGAAACATCTGTTCATTTGGCCAATTTTCCACAATTAGAAAAGCTTGATAGCAAGCTCATTGCTAAGGTGGATTTAGTGAGAGAAATATGCAACTCTGCACTCTCTATCAGAAACACCTTTAATATACGTATTAGACAACCGCTTGGCAGTATGACCATTTATCACAAGTCTTCCTGTAGTTTTCTTGAAGGTAAACCGCTTTCTGTCATCCCGGGGTTCTCTCCTGTCATCCAAGTAGCTGACACTGGGATCCAGTGTGCTGCAGATTCAAATGAGTACCAAGAGATGATAAAAGATGAGGTGAATGTAAAAAAACTGGAGCTGGTAAACAAACTTGAAGGTATTGCATCACTAGAGTTAAAACTAAATTTCCCACTACTTGGAAAGAAGGTTCCAGACAAAATCAAAAAACTAGTTCAATATATCAAGGAGGGAAAATGGAAACAGATTGAAAACGAACAAATATTCTTAGGGGATAACTCAGAAAGCTACATTATAGAAAAAGGTGAGTATGAACTATTATTAAAAGCAAACAGTCAATATTCCTCTGCGTTTGATAACAACAAAGGAGTTGTTATCCTAAACACTGAACTAAATGATGAATTAATTCTAGAAGGGCTTGCAAGAGATATTGTAAGGCTCATTCAGGAAACTAGAAAACAAGCTGATTTTCATATATCCGATAGAATCAGAGTAGTAATCAAAACAGAGGATGAGAAAATTAAAGAAGCAGTGAACACGTGGGGTGAGTACATAAAAGAGCAGACTCTTGCCTTATCTTTAGAAATTAATGTAGAAATTGGAACCCATTTCTATTCTAAGAAATACCAAGATTTAATTGTTGGTATTAAGTTAAATTGTTAGTAGTTGCAAATTATTAGTATTTATGCTATACCTGAGGCAATTGGGGTAAGGTTATGGTATGAATGCTGTTGTAGATCCTGATAGAGTGATTAGCTCAAATAATAGTGATTTAGATAAAAAAGAACCTGTTGCTACTTCAGAAAAACAAAAATCTATTTCTAGTGTAGAGGGAAAGGAGAAGCATTTTGACATTCCACCAAGTATATTTCGTTATAAAGGTTATGACTCTGACTCTTTTACTTCCTGGTATAATATACTAAAAGAAATATTCGAAGAGATAAAGGGAATGTGCCCGGAAAAACGGGTGTTGAATTTAGCTCTGTCAGCTTTAATGCTTCCTTATATGGCTTCTATTTCATTGGGGTTAGTAGTGTAAACAGGTCTAAAGCAGACGGTAAAATACAAACCAGTCCGGAGGTAAATGAAACAAAAAAAAGTGAGGTAAGTGAAAGTACAGCAAAAAGATTGGCATATAGTGTTCTTGCTGCAATAGCGATTCCTGTTAATATAGTTGTGCTTGTCACCTTAATTATTCCTGCAACACTAGCTTTATCTGCTTTTTATCTTTTTAATAAGAAGTTATCTCATTCCTTGGTTGCTACTGTTAAAATAGGTAGTGGGTTGTATAAGAATGAACACCAGAATATTGAAGTATCTTTTCACGAGATAGATGCTGGTGAGTCAGACATTAGGTGGGATATGGAAATTAAGTTTCCACCACAATTTGAACAGTTACTTAGAGATTTGTGTGAAGATAAAAATGATAAGCTATTTGTTACACAAGATGCAGAGCATAATACCATACTGAAACTATCGGCTAATATCCACTTGAAAAATGGTCTTGTGCCTTTACGCAATGAGATCAGAAGTATGCTTGCAACTTCGATTCAAGGATTCACAGAGGCTATGGGAGAACTGTTAAAGCTAGACAAAAAAGATATTACATACGATAAGCTGAAGGAATTGTTGAACGAGTTCAGACTGAAAGCGGTGAATAGTGTAGATCCTAAGCTGATAAGTCACTTAATACAAGATGCTTACAGAGTTGCCCTTATACAAGCAACCAAATTTGCACAGCAAAGAAGAAAAGAAGGTTTTTCATTAGAAGAAAGACTGAAAGAAGTATTAGTAGAGCAAGAATTAAGAAGCCAAGGTAAGGAATTACCGACTGAAAAAGAGATAATAATAAAGGACCTAAAAGAACTAAAGAGAAAAGGGGCACTTGATTTAGCTGATGAAGATATAACAAGCGATAATGGATTTTCCGTGCTTAAAGCAGTATAGAAACAGCTTATAAAAGAAGGAAATAGCTAAAAGGACGATAATTGATGATTATAGGAATATATACCCTGAAGAAACAGCGGAGGCTTTACGTAAAGCTGAAGTGATGATAAAAGAGTTAAAAGGAATGGGAGAAAAAAGGTATGAGGAGATATGTGAAGAATTAAGAAAAATACATGGGGATATAGGAAAAAATAACTTAAAAGATAGTGCTCTGAAAAGGAAATTAGAAGATCTGTTTAAATTCGAGTATGGTGATCAAGAGGTTGAGAAAAGACTAATAAGATCAGTAATAAAAAGAGCTAAAGGTGAATTGAGACAATCAGATATACTTAATGAGGAGAAGCTAAGCCTAATAAGGAAGCTTGAGGGTTTAGAAAAAAAGATAAATGAGAAAACTTCAGAGGAAGTAAATGACTTTATAGCAAAAATGTATTTAGAAATAACAAAATGTAGAATTCAAAGTTTATTTAAAGAACAAGCGAAGGGTATAGAACGTTCATGTAAGCTACTAAAGAAAGATGCGCCGGATCTAGTGGCAAAGATTAACTTGCATCGTAAGGAAATTGAAGACTATTTAAAAAGTCCTAAACAATCTACATCATTAAAGGCAATAATAGAAGAAAACGAGGATTTAAATAAATACTTAGAAGATGAGCAAAATAGCAAAGGAAAAGAGCATCCGAATACAAAGTTAATAGAGCAGCACTTAAAAAATAACAAACAAATCCTAAAAGCATTAGAGAACTTAGAATCTGAAAAAGAGGGATTATTGATAAACGAAAAAACAAAAAATGATTACAAAAAAGAACTAATCTCTCGTGAAAAGATAAAATTTGCAATAATAGAAGATGATTTACTGGAGGCATTCAAGCAAGAAACTTTTAATGAAGCAAAAATCAAGGAGTTATTAGAAAAAGCAGAGCTTGAGTACTACTTGGCGGAAAGATGCATCAAACATCCTGTGATTAAAACGAAAAATAATATCAAACACTTTTGTCAGGATTTATTGTCTCCTTTGATAGGCAATTTGGTAGAGAAGATAACAAATCATATACCAAAAAATACATCAAAAGATACTGAGAGTAATTGGATAGGTTGGGATTGGATACATAGAAAGGTGATAAAGCCTGCGCAGATTGCTTGGAATTATAATACGCTTGGATTGTCAGCTATTGGAAACGAAAATAGTACAGAAGGAAAGGCGTTAAAAGTGGCACACGACACTTATGAAGAAGTAAAGACATTTCTTCAATATTTTGAGTCAAGTTATGAGGAGGTGGGGGGCTTGATAGGTAACGTATTTTCTGATGACGGTGAAACATTTAAAAGGGATATATGGCCTCAGATAAAAAATCATTTGCTTGGAATGTGGGATAGATTTTTTAAGGATGTTGAATTTACACTGATTAGCAAAGATGAATCAAAAAATGTTAGCAAAGAACTAGATGAGGTAAGCATAATGCAGCCATGGCGGGTTTTAGCTGTTTAGTTCTTTCACATCTGCTACTTTGCTGCAGATAGTAGTAATGATATGATTTATTTTATCGTCATCACAGCCCATTTGGGCAAGTTCAGCGTTTCCACCGCAACCCCTTCCAGTTACGGTAGATACCAGCTCTTTTGCACTGATCTTATCAGTTAAGTCTTTGCTTACTTTGACAATCAGCACTGTTTTATTTTTTTCCGTTGCTGTAAAAGCTATTACAGTTTTTGGTTTCTGTTGCTGCAGAATAAATTCCCTTATTATGCTTGCTGGAATGTCAGTAAAAGTGTAGCTTACGAAATTCATTCCATTTATTTCAGTGCTTTTTATGTTCTCTGCGCTTACGAGCTTTTTATAAAGGCTTTTTATTTTAGCTTCGGATTCCTTGCGCTCTTGGCTTAAAATACTGAGTCGGTTTGTTATTTCACTTATTGGCGCTTTTACGGATTCTGCAACTTTTTTCAAGTTGATTTCATTACCACGCACATAATTAATTGCTTCTTGACCGGTTAAAGCTTCGATCCTTCTTACTCCAGATGCAATAGAACATTCTGTTACTATCTTAAACAGGCCAATTTCTCCAGCACGTTCCACGTGCGTGCCGCCACATAACTCCTTTGAATTTCCAATGCTTACCACTCTTACTTGGTCGCCATACTTTTCGCCGAACAATGCCATAGCTCCTTCGTCTATTGCCTGATTCATGCTCTGAATTTTTGTAGATGTAGAAAAATTTTCTCTGATTAGAGAGTTTACCATATCTTCTATTGCAAACAGTTGATCCTGAGTAACTTGAGTGTTATGGCTAAAGTCAAATCGCAATCTATCTGGTGCAACTAGGGAACCTTTTTGAGTTACGTGATCACCCAAGATTTTTCTCAATGCAAGGTGCAGAAGATGTGTAGCTGAATGATTTCTTCTTAGGTCTTGCCTTCTTTTCTTGTCAATACTAGCTGTAACTGTGTCACCTTTACAAATTGAGCCAGATTTAACTACACACCTGTGCAAATATAGGTCGTTAATCTTATTGGTGTTTTCCACTGTGATCACGTCTGGGTTTGGAATCTGGATCCCAGTGTCGGAGCACTGGGATGACAATAAGAGAGGTACTGGGATGACAATAAAACTTCCAGTGTCACCCACCTGCCCACCTGATTCACCATAAAAAGGTGTTTTATCAAGTATAATGGTTACCTTCTCCCCTTCTTTCGCAGAATCAATTATTTCATTTTTAGGAGAAATTATGGCTATCACTTTTGCATCCTTTACCTCACTAAACTCATAACCGACAAATTCTGTTTTGCCAAATTTATCGATCAAATCAAACCATATTTGCTCAACAGACTTTTCGCCAGATCCGACCCATTTAGCGCGTGCCCTTTTTTTTTGCTCCTTCATTGCGTCATTAAAGCCTTTTTGGTCAAAATTTATTTTCCTCTCTTTTAAAATATCAAGTGTGATATCCAAAGGAAATCCATAAGTGTCATATAGCTTAAACGCCGATTCTCCTGGCAGAGTATCGCCTGTTTTTAAATCTGCAGTAAATTTCTCCAAGAGACTAATGCCTTTCATCAAAGTATCTTTAAAATTCTCTTCCTCTGATTTTAACGTTGCCTCTATTGAACTTTTGGCTCTAATTAGTTCAGGATAAACATCTCCCATATAAGCTGAGCTTGAGCTATCTATCAGCACTGGAAAAATGCGATGGAGTAGAGAGTCATTATATCCAAGCAGGTGGATATAACGTGCAGCCCTCCTAATTAATCTGCGCAGTACGTAGTTCCTGCCTTCATTTCCAGGGAGTATTCCTTCTGCAATTAGAAATACGGCTGCACGAAGATGGTCCGCGATGATCTTATGAGCTACTTTGTTTTCTGTATTTCCACAGAGCTCTTGCGACTTATTTATCAGAGCGGAAAATAGATCAATATCATAGTTATCATAAACGTTTTGCATGACAGCTGCTATTCTCTCAAGGCCCATTCCAGTATCGATGCATTTTTTTGGTAATTTTTGTAAATTACCCTCTTCATCTTTATTAAATTCCATGAATACTAGATTCCAAATTTCAACAACTCTATCATCATCTTGTAAATTAGGTTTTGCATGGTCATAAAAAATTTCAGAACATGGACCACATGAACCAGTATTGCCCATGCTCCAAAAGTTGTCATCTGTTGCAATTCTGATGATTTTATCATCCGAAAAACCACTTACCTTGCGCCAAATCTCGTATGCTTCATCATCAGTGTGATAGACAGTTATGGATAATCTATTTTTGTCAAGAGACAATTCTTCAGTAATGAATTTCCACGCAAGTTCTATCGCAGTTTCTTTGAAGTAATCACCGAAACTAAAATTTCCGAGCATTTCAAAAAATGTGTGATGCCTTGCCGTATAGCCAACATTTTCAAGATCGTTGTGTTTACCGCCTGCTCTTAAGCATTTTTGACTGGAAACAGCACGTTTCATCTTAGTTTTTTGTACACCGGTGAAGATGTTTTTAAACTGCACCATACCAGCATTTGTAAACATAAGCGTTGGATCGTGCTCTGGAATCAAAGGAGAAGAAGAAACCTGCTCATGGTTGTTACTTATAAAAAACCTTATAAATCTTTCTCTAATTTCGTTTAGCTTCATCGTTTTTATTGAGATTACCTACGAATAATAAGCTGTAATGAGGGTAAAATCAACTTATCGACCTAAATGTTAATATATATATCATTTAGTATAATAAAAGCAACTATTATATAAAAATTTTAATAAAAACTGTAGCCTCAGGCGGTTTGTTTACTAACATTAAAGAGATATTTGTTAGTTCGAGTAATATTTTTATTAATTAATTTAAGGAGTGTAGAATGCTAAAGGAGTTACTACAGATGAATCAACTTGAAAAGTTCTATAGTTTAATTGCAAACAGTAGAGTAAAGATTAGATTTACATCTCGATCTGATAATTATATGTCCTTTGCAGTTGAAGGGAGTCATGAAAGTGCTGTTAAGTCTTTCGATGTTATTTACACCGACGATAATGGTGGCCTCTCTGCAGTGAAAAACTATCGTGATATGATAACTCTTGGATCATATGGCTGGGTAAAAGGAGAAGATGGTTCTTATCGTAAACAAAGCGCAGATCTATGCTCCTTCAAGCAGGGAAGTGAAGGTTTAAATTATTGACCGATTTGTTTAACAACATAAAAAGACTTGGTTTTTCTACATATGATGGCAAAGAATTCTGTCGTGAAACTTTTTCGCCTTTTATTAAAGGAATGCGTAACCTGGATAGCCAAAGAACTACTGAAGATGCTAGCACCATCGGTAACACAACAGCAGAACTACCTGATCTTAAGCGATTGGAAGAATCCACTATTGAAGCGGTTGACTACAAGGTACAAGAAGGTAGCGAATATTTCACTGTAGAATCAGCCCCTTTAAAACAACAAAAACTTGATCTTGCACCAGATGAAACAACTGAAGAGATCAAACACGTAATGGAAGAAATAAAAAGGTCAAATGCTAGTAATGGAATTACGACTGAAAATATAGAGTGTGTTCAAGATATGACAAGAAAAAATGTTACTTTTTCCTCTAGTAAAGTCACATCAAGAAACGTACCAGCATTTTCTAAGTTGAGTAGCACAAATGCGACATTACCTCAATTGCCAAACGAATCAGGAATTATCGCCACAACAGTAGCAGAATTATCAACATTGAATGCTTATATTATAGCACCTGTATTATTAGTAGCTGCTGTTACTGTGGGTGGGTGCTGGTTTTTGCATAAAAAGAAGAGAGAAGATAGTTACGATGTTGAAAAAGCTGGTGTAGAAAATAAAGTAGAAGCTCCATTTTCTGAAGAGCAAAATTCTCTGCTTGATGAAGTAAACATTGAGCCAAGAACATATCGGTCTTTCCAACTTGATAATATTTAATCAGTTGTAAAAGCCACCATACTAGACTCTATTTACAAACTTTATTAGAGTAAGGATAGAGGAAGGATGGTGGCTTAAATTACGGTATAGAATTACTTAAGAGCACTCGTGAAAGTATGCGCATCAAGTAGTGGTAAATGGTTTAAACAATAAACTGAGTAATTTGCTCCTAAAGGCCTTTTAGATTAGATCTCTTGCATAACCTAAACTAAGCAGAAAAAAAGCAAAGATTGTGGATGTCTCCAAGTACCGAAATCCAAGAAAGAAAAAGGACGGTGTCATTCCAGCGCTCCTTTTTTTTGCCCAGTACTCGATACTGGAATCTAGGATACTATTTTAGCAATAAATATCTAAGAAATTTACCAAATAAAAAAAAGGCAAAGAAATCCCGAGTGGCGAGTTTTGACTCTATAATACTGTAAATTG